>NZ_CP100452.1 GCF_024227715.1 Halomarina litorea
CACTGACTAGTTATACTGACTGGTGTTACTGACTGATTTTACTGTTCAGTACAACTGTTGAGTTACACTGAATGGATGGACTGCAACGTCTGACTGAGATTTATGTCGGGAGGGACCGACCGGCCAGTATGCTCACGTACACGGTCTACTCCGAGGCCGGCGGGGTCGGGAAGACGACCCTCGCTGCGAACCTCGCGGTCGCGCACGCGCGCACGAACCAGCGTGTGCTCGTCATCGACATGGATCCACAGGACGGGAGCCTGAGCTACCTACTCGACGTGGACACCGACCGCGCGGCGGGCGATGCCGACAACCTCGTTCGCCACCTCATCGGGCGACCGCAGGGCCCCTTCGAGGACCTGGTCCACGAGGCCGAACACGGCATCGACGTGGTGCCCTCGCACAACATGCTCGAACGGCTCACCGAACTCCTGATGAAGACCGCCGAACTGGAGGAGGACACCAGCCCCGACGCGGACTACGAGTTCCCCCAGCACGAACAGTTGTTCCGGGTGCTCCAGGAGGCCAGCGTGCCGAACGAGTACGACGTACTGGTCATCGACCCGCCCGCGACGGCGGGACCGCACCTCTACAATGCACTCTACGCCACGCGAAACCTCGTCATCCCCATCGAACTCTCCGGCAAGGGCGAACAGAGCGTCGAGGGCCTGCGCGACCTCGTCGCGGGGCTCGAGGGCGAACTCGGCATCAACATCGGCGTCCTCGCCGCCGTCCCGAACGAGGTGAAACACACGACCGACCAGCAGGCGTACCGCGAGCGACTGGAGGCGCTCGGCTTCGACGTGCCGGTCGTCATCGGCGACCGCACCTCGATGTTCGAGGGGTGCTGGCGGAAGCGCTGTTCCGCGTTCACCTTCGTCGAGGAACACCGCGACCGGCGACGCGACTACGAGGTCGAGACCCTCGACCAGTTCGACGACCTGGCCGCCCACCTTCACGCGCAGGTCGACATGGAGGTCCGCGCATGAAAAGCGGCGCGGGCGACGACCCCTTCGCCGAGGACGTCGACCGAGAGGAGACGGCGAGAGACGACAGCGAGGACGTCGACGAGAGCGCAGGGGCCGGCGACCACGCGGACGCCCACGGTGATGGAGCGGTCCGCGCGGACGCCAGCGAGAGTGGAGGGATCGACCACGGCGAGCGACCGTCCGACGGCGGCGGGACCGTGGACGCCGACGGTCCGGTGAGGACGAACACGGAGGACCCGGAAGACGCGGACGCGGCGGACCCGGAGAACACGGATGCGGTGGACTCGGAGGACGGGGACGGCCCGCGCGACGTCGACATCCCGTGGGTCCTCCGCCGCGGGTCGGTCAAGGACGACCGACCGAACGTGACGCAGTTCTTCCTGCGCGACGAGACCGACGCCGCGGAGCGTCGGTTCAAGAACGAAGTCGAGGACCTCCTCGACACCGACGTCTACACCCTCGACCTGCGGGAGGCCGCCTACCTCGTCGCGATGCGCCACTCTGACGAGGTCGCCCAACAACTCCGGTCGTGGGGCTACGACTACCTCGATTGACCCCGCGAGGGTCGTACGAGCGCGGGTGACGGACCACTCACCCGTCACGGTACAACGTCACGGTACAACGTCACGGCACCCCCCAGCGCACCCCTGACACACCCCGAGTGACTCCCGGCACACCGCGTTTCCGGTGAAACGGGCCGTTCGGAGAGTCTGTCACCCGAATCAGCCGCCGGACAGTGAGGACGGCGCGTCTCGCCTCCCGATCCGACGCGAGACACACCGTGTTTCCGGTGAAACACAGCGGTACGGTGTCGCGACGACCAGCCGGTGGCGCCCCGAAGCCGCGACGGGCGAGAACGACTGGACCGCGCGCTGGCGGCGGCGAGGGACGACACACCGCGTTTCCGGTGAAATCGAACGGCGAGTGACCGGATGACGAGTGACAGAAGAGCGACGGCCGGACACCACGTTTCCGGTGAACGGCGGACCCACGCCCGAGGAGGTATCGAATGGGATGGACCTGACCTTTAGACGTGGGACTGTAATGGCACACCACGTTTCCGGTGAAACCGGCGAGCGGCGTCCATCCTCGCCCGAAACGGGTCGTCCGGAAGTCATCGGTGTGTCCGTTCCGGATGCCGTTATCGCCGTTCCAGCTGAAACAGGGGTTGTCGAAAGGTGGGAGTGGCGAGACACACACACCACGTTTCCGGTGAAACGGGGTTCGGAGGGGTGGGGGGGGCCTGCGGGAACGAGGGCGGAGAGTCGTGACCACGAACCGGGAGTACAGGGTGCCACGGTGGCTCTCCCGAAGCCGAAACGGCCGAAAACGCGCATCTCGGGGCTGCTTCCCCTCGCCGACTCCCCTGACCACATCTATCGAGGGAGGAGAATCACAGCGAGAGAGATCAGTTGCCACATCGGCAACTAGTCGACTATCGGCTAGGTTGCAACTATTGCTGTCTGACGTATACTTATGTGCTACCGTATCCAAAAGTCCATTGAGACAATCGAAGATAGTACTAAAGAGCGATATCTATCGCTCTTGTCGCTGCCGTTCTCGACTCGAACCTCTCCTCGCGGATTCCGGATGTCGCCTCGTGCTCTCGTCCTCGGTGGTGGCTCAGCGTTCGTTCGACGTCCGTGGTCGTCCTGCTTTGCCTCAGTCGACAATCGCGGCCGATGGCCATCTCGACCCGTGTACGTGATGGTTTCGAGCACCGACGAATCGTGGGAGCTAGCGGTCCGGCGGCCCGCAGCCGACTTCGAGGTCGGGACACACCGCGTTTCCGGTGAAACCAGACCCCCGTTTCCTCACCCCCACCCCCCACCCTCACACCCCGTTTCACCGGAAACGTGGTGTGTGTGTGCGGTCTGTGGCTACCGGTGAAACAAAGTCCAAATATTCCTATTCGTCCGATATTCTATGCCAAATACCGCCGAGTAGCAAATTATCACTTCCACCAAGCTGTTCAGGGAAACAGTCAAGCCGTTTCACCGGAAACGTGGTGTCCAACTCCATGTCAGACGCCGACGACCTCTTCATCCGGGAGGACCCCATCTTCGTCAACAAGGAACTCCTCGAGATCAGTCACCTCCCCGAGGAGGGCCGCATCGTCGGCCGCGACGCGGAGATCGGACAGCTGGCCAACGCGGTCAACCCCGCCATCTTCGGCCAGAGTCCGAGCAACGTCCTCATCTACGGGAAGACGGGTACGGGGAAGTCGCTCTGTGCGAAGTACGTCTCCGGGCGGCTCATCAGCACCGCCGAGGAGGAGGGGGTGACCGCGGCGTTCGCCTACGTCGACTGCGCGCAGGACTCCACGGAGACGCAGGCGGTCCAGACCATCGCGAGCGCACTCAACGACCACGAAACGACGGGAATCAACGTTCCCGACAAGGGCATCTCGACGGCGACGTACTACAAGCGTCTCTGGACCATCCTCGACACCTGCTACGACGTCGTGCTGGTCATCCTCGACGAGATCGACAAACTCGACGGCGACGACATCCTCATGCAGCTCTCGCGGGCGGGGGAGGCGGGCAAACTCACCGACTGCAAGATCGGCGTCATCGGCATCAGCAACAAGATCAAGTACAAAGACCGGATGGACGAGCGCGTCAAGTCGAGTCTCTGCGAACGCGAGTTCGTCTTCCCGCCGTACGACGCCGAGCAACTGGGCGACATCATGGCCGCCCGGAGCGACGCGTTCCGCGAGGGCGTCCTCGACGACTCGGTCATCCCGCGGGCGGCAGCGCTCGCCGCGCGGGAACACGGTGACGCGCGGAAGGCCATCGACATCCTCCGGTACGCGGGCGAGATCGCCCAGTCGACGGGCGCGGACGTGGTCCGCGAGGAGTTCGTCGTCCAGGCGCGCGAACGGGCCGAGACCGACCGCTTCCGCGAACTCATCCGCGGGTCGACGCCCCACTCGCGGTACATCCTGCAGGCGCTCACGGTGCTCTCGCTCAACGAGGGCGACGACGAGGCGTTCCGCACCACGCGCATCTACGAACTGTACGAGCAGGTCTGCAGACAGGAGGGGTCGGAGTCCCTCTCGCTTCGTCGGGTCCGCGACCTGCTGAAGGAGCACGCCTTCCTCGACGTCATCGAACAGTCGCGGCACAGCGGAGGCAGCGCCGAGGGGAGCTACACGGAACACCGACTGCTCGAGGACCCCGTCGTCGTCCAGAGCGTCCTGCAGGACACGCTCGACTGACCGCCGGTCGCCGGCACGCGCCACGGACACACCTCGGTGGAGTCCCGACTCCGACGACCCGTCGACTGCCCTGACTGCCCCCGACGGGTGCCGACGAGTTCCGGCGGGCCGACGGGTCCAGATGGGTCCAGACGGATTCTGACGGGCCGGCGCAAGACGGGTCGTGGCGATTCCACCGGAAACGCGGTGTGTCGTAATATCGACGTAAGAATATATCCTAACTAGAACACATTATCGGGGGGATTCAAGTACCGGTGGTCAAACACCACGGGAAGACACCGAGCAGGGTGGCTGAGACGGCGGGCGTGGCCCGCGTGGGGGTGTCGTCCGCACCGAACGCTCTCTATCCGCACTCGCGAGAATCATCTGAAGACCAAACTGTTTGGGTTCCCTGTTGATTACCGATGCTAGTATCGGATAGAGTGAAGGTCATGGGGATTTGACTATGTGTGCAATGGCTGCTACGATGGACGCGGAACAGACCGAGGACGCCGAGGTCGATCCCGACGCACCCGACGCGGCGGCCGAGCCACGGACGCTCCCGAAAGACGAACTCTTCCACCTCCTCCAGAACGAGCGTCGTCGACGCGCGCTCCAGTTCCTGCGTGGACACGAGGACGGGGTCGTCGACATGCGCGACATGGCGGAGCACATCGCGGCCCTCGAGAACGACGTCGAGGTCGTCCAGTTGACCTCCGCCCAGCGCAAGCGGGTCTACGTCGGCCTCTACCAGTGCCACCTCCCGAAACTCGACGAGGCGGGCGTCGTCGACTACGACAAGAACCGGGGGACCGTCGCACAGACCCCGCTCTCGGCGCAGCTGACGCCGTACCTCGCCGTCGAGGCGGGCGACGTGCCCGAGACGGAGGAATCGGCAGACCGGACGGTCCGGGAACTCGTCGACGCCGCGGGACCCGCGGGCGCGGCGACGGTGATCGCCGCCGTGCTGACGGTCGGTGCGGCGACCAGCACGCTCCCGGCAGCCGGGCTGTGGCTACCCGTCGTCCTCACCACACTGTTCGCCGTCGTGACGCTCATCTCGGTGCTCCGATAACCGCCTTCTTCGCGGACTCGACGTCCGAGCGGTATCACATGACCGAGCGACAGCGCTCGCGCTCTCCTCCTGCGTCCACCACGACTCGACCCTCACTCCCCGCTTCGACCGGCAGCCGGCCCCGAGCGGCCGGTAGCTGTCGACTACTGGCTCGTTAGCGTGTCAGTAGCAAAGTCGGATTACGTGAATGTGTGAGCTGGTGCCGACACATGAACTTGGGCAACACAGCTCGGTCGTCTGACACGCATCGCCGCTGCCAGAACTGCGGCGATTTCGTCACCCAGCAGTTTAGCAGGGTGTTCGGGAACAACGCGGACGAGGTCTACGGCTGTCTCAGCTGCCGGACCGCCCGCGACCTGCGGGAGGGCCACCAGCTCCGCCCGTCGGAGTCGGCGCCGTAGCCGCACAGCAGAACGCACACGACACTGTACCTGTCATGCACCGTCCGGTGGTTGGCCGGACGGCTTTTCTTCGCCCCACGAGTGGTGAGGGACTGTCGCGAACCAGGGTCCGCACCACCGACGCCCCGCGTCGGACTGCCCCCCGGTCGAGGTGGGGCCATCGCCCCGTCCTCGCGTAGTTTTCCCTCGCCCGGACGCCGGTGCCGTCGCCCCGTCGACCGGTCGACCCGTCCCGGTAAACGGTTCAACGTCCGATTAGGCGTGGAAAAATCGCCAGACTGCGGCCGGGTGGGGGGCAACACCCCCATCCCCGCTTGAACCGTCCACGACCGGTGTTACTCTGCGTATAATAATGTGTCGTTCACGAGTACGTCGAGCCAAGAGGTCGAGTGGCCTGTGCGGCCACCGAGGGACGCCACGACGATGACCTCGTCACTAATCAACAATGTGTGGAATTATCGCGTGCATCGGATCGGACGACGCGGTCGGTGAGCTGCTGACGGGGCTCGAGAACCTCGAGTACCGAGGGTACGACTCGGCCGGCATCGCCGTCCAGAACGGCCACGGCATCGCCGTCAGGAAGAAAGCGGGTAAGATCAGCGAGCTCAAGGGGGCCATCGCCGCGGACGTCCCCGACGGCAGCGTCGGTATCGGCCACACCCGGTGGTCGACGCACGGTCCGCCGACCGACGAGAACGCCCACCCGCACACGAGCCAGAGCGAGGGGGTGGCCGTCGTCCACAACGGCATCATCGAGAACTACGAGGTCGTCCGCTCCCGGCTCATGGAGGAGGGGTACGTCTTCACGAGCGAGACGGACACCGAGGTAATCCCCCACCTCATCGACCACTACATGGACCAGGGCGACGACGTCGAGACGGCGTTCGAACGCGCCATCGACGACCTGGACGGGAGCTACGCGGTCGCGCTCATGGTCGACGGGACGGACACCGTCTACGCGGCCCGACAGGACTCCCCGCTCGTCGTCGGCGTCGACGACAGCGGCCCCGAGACGCGCTACTACCTCGCCAGCGACGTGCCCGCCTTCCTCGAGTTCACCGACCGGGTGATGTACCTCGAGGACGGCGACGTCGCCCGCGTCACGACCGACGGCATCGACGTCCACGACGCGGACGGCCCCGTCCAGCGACCGATCGAGACCGTCGAGTGGAACGCCGAGGAGACGGGCAAGGGCCAGTACGAGCACTACATGCTCAAGGAGATACACACCCAGCCCGAGGCCCTGCGCGGGACGCTCTCCGGCCGAATCGAGGACGGGGACGTCACGCTGGAGGAGTTCCCCGAGGGCACCTTCGAGGGCATCGAGCAGGTCCACCTCGTCGCCTGCGGGACCTCTTTCCACGCCGCGAAGTGCGGTGCCCGCCAACTGGTTCGGGCGGGCATCCCCGCGAGCACCTTCCGCGCGAGCGAGTACCACGACCTCCAGCCCGTCGACGAACGGACGCTGGTCGTCGCCGTCACCCAGAGCGGCGAGACCGCGGACACGCTGAGCGCGCTGCGTCGCGCCGAGGAGGCCGGCGCGTCGACGGTCGCGCTGACGAACGTCGTCGGGTCGACCGTCTCGCGGGAGGCCGACGACACGCTCTACATCCGCGCCGGTCCCGAAATCGGCGTCGCGGCCACCAAGACGTTCACCTCGCAGGTCGCCGCGCTCACGCTCCTGACCCACCGGCTCGCCGCGGACCTGGAGCGGGGGACCGTCCGCGAGGATGCCGCCGAGTTCCTGGCCGAACTCGAGGCGCTCCCCGACCGTATCGAGGACCTCCTCGGGCGCACGCGCGCGAGCGACGTGAGCGAGAGCAACATGGGGCGGGACGCGTACTTCTTCATCGGGCGGGACTTCGAGTACCCGGTCGCGCTGGAGGGGGCGCTGAAGTTCAAGGAGATCACGTACGAGCACGCCGAGGGGTTCGCCTCCGGCGAACTGAAACACGGTCCCCTCGCCCTCGTCACCCCCGACGCGACTATCTTCGCCCTGCTCACCGGGGACCGCGGCGAGGAGACGCGCAAGAACGCCGAGGAGGCCCGGACTCGGGGTGCGCGCGTCATCGCCGTCGCGCCCGAGGGGATGGACGTCGGCGAGATGGCCGACGACGTCCTCCGGGTACCCGACACCCACCCCGACCTCGCGGGCCTACTGGCGAACGTCCAGCTCCAGCTCGTCTCGTACCACACCGCCTACGGGCTGGGTCGCGAGATCGACAAGCCGCGCAACCTCGCGAAGAGCGTCACCGTCGAGTAGTCCGCTCGGTCCCGAGGACACCTGATTTCCGGTGAGTCCGGTGGTCGACCGTCGGCGGCACCGTCCGCCGTCGGTCCGAAACAGCAGTCGCCTCGTTGATGCTTCTCGGCGCGCTCGCGGCTCGGAGCGGCGGAATCTCGCCCGTCGCGCCGCACAAACTCCCCCATAACAAAGCCTCGAAGGGCCGGAGTCGGAGATATGGCCGACCAGCCGGACGTCCTGTTTCTCGTCCTGGATTCCATGCGGCGGGACCGGGTCTCGACGTACGGGCACCACCGCAAGACGACGCCGACGCTCGACGCACTGGCGAAGCGCGCCTCGGTCTTCGAGAACGCCTTCACGCCCGCGCCGTGGACACTCCCCTCGCACTGCTCGATGTTCACGGGACTGTTCCCCTCCGAGCACGGCGTCACCAACGGGTTCACCGACCGGGACCTGCGCCTCGCCGAGGAGTTCACGACCGTCACCGAACGGCTCGCAGAGCGGGGGTACCGCACCGCCGGGTTCTCGAACAACCCGTGGGTAGGGAAGCTCTCGGGGCTCGACCGCGGGTTCGACGAGTACGTCGAGTGGAACCTCGAAATCGGCGTCGAGGGGGACGCCGACCTCCACACGCGTCGCGAGCGGCTCTACTCGCGCGGGAACACGTGGCTCGGCCACGCCTCCCGCCAGCCCCTGTTCGCGCTCAAGCGGCCTTTCTTCACGTCCAGCCTGACCGACCGCGCGAAGCGCTGGTTCGACTACACGAGCGGGAGCGACGACCCGACGTTCACCTTCATGAACCTCATGGAGGCACACAGTCCGTACTTCCCGCCGAAGGACGCCTTCCGCAAACTCGGGCTGAAGGCACCGAACGAACTCGAACCGCGCCTGCTGAACACGAGGCTGCTCGCGTACGTGCTCGGCACGCGCGACCTCGGGGACGACGAACGCGAGCGCGTCCTGGAGTTCTACGACGCGGCGCTGCGCTATCAGGACGCGAAGGTCAACGGACTGCTCACGATGCTCGACGAGCAGGGCCGACTGGACGACACCCTCGTCGTCGTCTGTGCCGACCACGGCAAGACGCTCGGCGAGTACGACCGCGACGGGACCCCGCCCCACTACGTCCGCGACATCAACGTCAACGTCCCACTCCTCGTGAAGTGGCCCGGCCAGAACGAGGGCGAACGCGTCGAAGCGCCCGTCGACCTCACCGACCTCCACGAACTCCTGCTGGGCGAGGCCGAATCGAGCGAGGCGTGGGCAGACGACGACGTGGCGCTCACCGAGGACCACGTCCCCCACACGGGCCGGGCCTCGAAGCCCGTCACCCACTGGCGCGTGCTCTCGGATTCCGAGTTCAAGTACGCTCGCAGCGAGGAGGGCGAGGAGTTCGTCTTCGAGCGTCGTGGAGATGCGGACCCCGCGAACCGCAAACCCAACGGCGAGCGACTGGTCGAGGCCGACGAGGCGATGCTGGCGGAGGCACGCCGCCGACTCGACGAACGCATCGAGACCCTGAACGAGTCGGCGGGTGTCGCGGACGACGCCGACGGGGAACTCGACGGCGACGTGCAGGCGCAGTTGCGGGACCTCGGCTACCTATAGGGCCAGCCCCGCGAGCACCTCGGGGCGGTACTGTCTCACCTTCCCGTCGTGGCGGTCGGTGTTGTACGGGTTGACGAACAGGCCCCGGTCGTCGCTGGCCGCGAGGAAGACGTAGGTGCTGGCGGTGGGAAGCCGCCCGCCGGTGTAGTCGGCCAGCGCACGGCGCTTCCCGTAACTCGCGAGGGTCTCCCAGCGCTCGAAGTCCACGTCGGAGGAGGAGACGAGGACGTCGGCGCTCGTGGTTCGATTGACCCGCCGGTCGGTCGGCGAGGTGCTGTCGAGGCCCGTCTCCAGCGCCGTCGAGAAGGCGATCCACTGCGTCCCGTCGTGGCCCCATGTCGCACTGTAGAACACCGACCCGGAGGCGGTCCCGACCACCTCGGGGTCCGGGTCGTCGTCCAGTTCGTCGCGTGCGACCCGAAGGAGGTGGTTGTCCTCGGCGTAGGTGCAGTCCATCCCCCACAGCACCGCCTCGGGGGTGAAGGCGAGTTCGACCGCCCGCCAGCGCTGACTGCCGGTGCCGACGACGTCGAGTTCGACCTCCCCGCTCCCCTCGCGCAGGCGGGCGATGCGACACTCCTCGTCGGCGTCGCCGGTCGTCACCCAGACGTCTCCGGAGTAGGGGTCGGCCTGTATCGCGTGGACGTGGCGCACCTCGGGGAGGGCGAGGAGCGTCGACCACGACCGCCCGCCGTCGGTCGATTCGAGGACGTTCGGCACCTCGTCGCCCAGCGGGTACTCCCCGAGCAGGAGGCGGTCGCCGTCCCGACAGAGGGCGGTCGGGAGGACGCCCATCGGGCCCGACGACCGGGGGAGTTCACGGACGGGCCGCCAGGACGCCCCGCCGTCGCGCGAGAGGAGCAGCCAGCGGTCGAGCGTCGCCAGCACGGCGTCGCCGGGGAGCGCCCAGACGTTCGTCGTCGGGAACGCCCCGACGGTGTACTCGACGAGTCGCTTCGGGAACCGGGCGGTCAGCGCCTGGCTCCGGAGGTAGTCACGCCCGCACATGGGGTTGGTGAGACGGCCCGTCGCCGCGAACCGGCCGGGGCGCGTCTCCGCGTAGAGGGTCTGGTAGTCCGACCCGTACAGCCTCCCGTCGTAGAGTCCGTGGAGTCGCATCGAGTTATCAGACGGTTCGGCAGTGAATACAAAAAGCTACTTCCGGCGTGCGCGCCGGAAAACCGACAGGCGGAAAGGGCATGAACTGACGTGCTGTAGATGTAGCTGCCGATTAACTATGCCCGCGTACAGCGCACGTGTGAGCAGTAACCTGTGATGCCAGCTGGAGTGACTTACTGGAGCGAGAACCGTTCGGTGGTCGGATGAACGTCGAACGAGTCGTCTCGCTCGGCGTCATCCTCGCCGTCATCGTCGCGATGGGCGTCTCTGCGACGACCCTCGAGTCGTCGCTGTCGTCGAACCCCGACGAGGTCATCGACCTCGACTACGAGAACATCCCGCTCGGCCAGGACGCCGTCAGGGACGCGAAAGACGAGGTCGAACAGAACAAGGAGAACCCCAACCCGACGGGCGACCCGCGCACCATGCCCGAACAGAAACCCACCGAGGTACAGGCCGGCGGTGGGGGGCCGAGCGACGACGGGCCCGGCGAGGAGCGCTCGCTCCTCGACCGCCTGCTGGACCTGCTGATGCAGCTCCTGCCGTTCCTCCTGGCGCTGCTCGCCCTGCTGGTCCTCGCGGCGCTCGCGCGCCGGTACGGTCGACGGCTCCTCGCGCTCCTGCTCGCGCTGGTGCCACAGGACGGCACCGAGTCGACCGACGACGACGTCACGTGGACGCCCCACCCGCGAAACGACATCGAACGGGCGTGGCTCTCGATGCTCGACCGCGCCGGCGTCCAGCGCCCCCGGCAGATGACGCCCGCCGAGTGCGCGAATCAGGCCGTCGCCGCGGGCCTCGACCCCGACGGCGTCCAGCGCCTCCGCACCGCCTTCGAGAAGGTTCGCTACGGCGGCGGGGAGGTCACCGACGAGGACGCCCGACAGGCCCGCGAGGGCCTCCGCCGGATGGGCCTCGGCGGTGGCGGGAGCCTCGGGGGGAGTAGCTGATGGGCGTCCTCAAGCGGGCGCTCTGGTACTTCGCGGTCCTGCTCGGCATCGTCGTCTTCGGCGGCGCGCTGGCGGTCCTCCTCGTCCCGTCGCTCCGGGCGGCCCTTCCGGTCGAGGCACTCGTCGACGTCGCCGGGAGCGACTACCTGCTGGTAGCCGTCTTCGGCGGCCTCGCGCTGGTCGCCCTCCTCGTCATGCTCGTCGCCCGCGCCGTGGGGAGCGTCGAACAGGAGCGTCCGCCCGAACCGGAGTACGTCGAGCGGGTGCCCCTCCTCGGCGCGGAGTTCGACGACCTCGTCGAGAACGGGGTCGGCGTCCGCGCCATGCTGTCCGGCGACGAGGCCGACCGCATCCGCGAGCGACTCCGCGAGCAGGCGACTCGCACGCTGATGCGAAAGCGCAACCTCTCGCGCGAGCGGGCGGACGACCTCGTCGAGCGCGGCGCGTGGACCGACCGCCGCGTCCCGAGTGCGTTCCTCGCCGGCGGAAGCATCCCGACGAAGGCCCGCGTCAAGGCCGCGATTCGCGGCCAGACGTGGCTGCAGTTCGCCGCCAGCGAGACGGCCGACGAGATCGTCCGTCTCGCCGACGAGCGACACGACCGGTCCGTGCGGACGGGCGCGGGTGACCGGCCGACCGACGCCTCGGCGTCGTCATCGACGGCCACGACCCCGCCTGGCGGACGACCCGCCGCGACTGACGGAGGCGACGAACGATGAGCGAGACTACTACCACCACCAGCTTCGAACACGCGAGCACCGCCGGCGGGACCGAGGACGACGACCGGGTCGTCGAGAGCGAGGTCCGCCGGACCGGGCGCTGGCGCGGTATCGTCGCCGTCGCCCTGCTGGCGGGGTCGATGGGCGTCCTCGCCGCCCGCCCGCTCGTCCTCCTGATGGGCATCGTCGGCGCGACGTTCGCGGCCTACCCCCGGCTGACGGGGACGCCGAACCCCACCGTCCGTATCGAGCGCGAACTGAGCGACGACACGCCGGGCCGGGGCGACGAGGTGGAGGTGACCGTCCGCGTCACCAACACCGGTCGATGGCCGCTCTCGGACGTGCGCGTCGTCGACGGCGTGCCGCCGATACTCGCCGTCCGGGACGGGTCGCCGCGCCACGGGACGTTCCTCTGGCCGGGTCGGTCGAGCGAGTTCAGCTACACCGTCGGCGCGGAGTACGGGCGCCACCAGTTCGTCCCCGCGACGGTCATCGTCCGCGACGTCAGCGGCGGCCGGGAACTGTCCGCGGCGGTCGACTCCGCCGAGAAGACGGTGTTGACGTGTACGGACGCGGTGCCCGAGGTCCCCCTCCGCAAACGGACGCAGTACCACTTCGGTCGCCTCGTCACCGACGACGGGGGGAGCGGCATCGAGTTCCACCGCACCCGCGAGTACCAGCAGGGCGACCCGATGAGCCGGGTCGACTGGAAGCGCTTCGCCCGGACGGGACAGCTCACGACCATCGAGTTCCGCGAGGAGCGCGCCGCCTCGGTCGTGTTGCTCATCGACGCCCGCCCGAGCGCCTACCGCGCCAGCGCCGAGGGCGAACCCCACGGGCTGGCGTACAACCTCGCCGGGGCCGAGCAACTGCTGACCGCGCTCGGCGACACCCGCGACTACGTCGGCCTCGCGGCCATCGGTCGGGAGTTCTGCTGGCTCTCCTCCGGGACGGGCGTCGAACACGAACTCACCGCCCGCGAGTTGCTCGCGGCCCACCCGACGCTCTCGACCATCCCGCCGGAGGACGACGAGGTGGCGGACGCCGAACAGCAGGCGACCGAACTCCGCAAACGACTGGCCAACGATACCCAGGTCATCCTGCTCTCGCCGCTGGCCGACGAGTTCGTCACGTCGCTGGCGCTCTCGCTGGAGGCGACCAGCCACCCCGTCACCGTCGTCAGCCCGGACGTGACGAGCGACGCGACGCCGGGTGCACGCCTCGCCCGCGTCGAGCGTGACAACCGCATCCACTCGCTGCGCGAGGCGGAGATACCCGTCGTGAACTGGACGCCGGACCAGCCACTCGGAACCTCCATCGTCCACGCACAGGAGGTGGCCGGATGACGCGCGTCGTCTACCGCCCGACCCGCATCAGTTCGACGGTGGCGGTCCTCGCCGCCGCCGCGAGCGTCGGGTTCGTCGCCAACGCACCCGGTCAGCTGATGGCCGTCGGCACCGCCCTCGGGGGATGCGTCGTCCTCGCCCTCGGCGCGGCGCTCCACCGCCGAGGGTTCTGGTTCTTCGGCCTCCCCATCGCGCTGGTCGGCCTCGGCGTGTCGCTGTCGGCCATCGGCGTCGGGTTCGTCATGACTGGATCCACCCGCATCACCGAACGCGCCGAACTGGTCGGCCTGCTCGGCATCCCGCTGGTCGCCCTCGGCGTCGTCCCCCTCCACAAGCGCGTGGCCCGTCGCCTCGTCTCGGCCGGCCTCGTCTTCCTCGTCGTGGGGGCCGTCCTCAGCGGGATGCTCCACGGGACGGGCCTCGAACCCCTCCCCCTGCTAGCGAGTCTCGCGGCCGCAGTGGTCGCGTGGGACGCCGGCGAACAGGCCATCAACCTCGGCGAGCAACTGGGTCGCAGCGCCCGCACCTGGCCCGTCGAACTGAGCCACACCGGCGGAACCGTCGTCTTCGGCGGGTTGAGTATCGGGACGGCGATGACGCTCTACGGCGCGAACGTGACTGGACTCCCAATCGAGACCCTTCTCTTACTGCTCGCGGCGGCCGTCGTGCTGATGATGGCGCTGTACAAGTAGCGTCGCCCTCCTCCCCCTTCTCGCGCTCTTCCCCCACCTCCCGACTGACGTGCCGCCAGCGTTTACTAGCCAAGCGCCGTGGTCGCTTTCGCTCCGACCTTTCTGCACCGCCAGTGCTGTAGACGTACTGGGGTTGAGCCGATGTGCGAGTGCTCCATCTATGACCCTACGCTGAGGCAGAACATCAGTGGCGAATTCTGACTGCGACCGTTTTGATTAGCAGTCGGGTTCGATAGCCAAACTGGAGGCAAGCGAACCATGCCCATCCAAGCAGGAGACCAACGGCGTGAGCGCTAATCGATTGACCTGGTGGGGCAGTGAGAATGCCAAGGGCACGACCCACCGTCTGTGCAGTACTTGAGAAGACAACGACCGACAACAACAGTCCGCCTACGAGTTTGGCAGTGTCTTCGAAATCAGCTTTACCCGACCGGAGAAACGATTGCGTGTCTTTCAGCAAAACCAACGCCAAGTATCCGGTCAAGGCCTTCGTAAGACCGCTCGCTCCGAGTGGGTGAGCATAGCGCAGCAGTACGGGAATAATTATTGACAGATATAGCGCCCCTACGGCAAACCCTGCGTATCCAACGGTCCCAATCCGCCGCTCGGTCACCCACCCCAGAATAACGAGGACAACGACGTTTCCTCGGTAGTGGTCAACTCCGGAGTGGAGCCACGGCCCATACCACAGGTAGCTGACGTGGTACGGGTCAAGCTTGGCGAGGTGAACAGCGGTCATCCCCACCACGATTAGAACCGTTGCCACCGGGATTCTACTGAAACTGCTCGTATTCAATAATCAGCTTATATCAATGAGAATATATGGATGTGTCGAGTGGGATTGTATATTTCGACGAGACACGAAACAGAGCGAGCGCCTTTCAGCCGACTTACTGCTGCTGCTGGGTGTACTGCACCGTCGGCACCTCGATGTCGTCGAGGATGTCCCGGACGACGGTGCGCTTGTCGACGTTGCCGACGCGGGCGTCCGCGGTGAGGACGATACGGTGGGCGAGGACAGGCGGCGCGATGGTCTTGACCTCGTCGGGGGTGACGTACATCCGGCCGTTGATGGCCGCGAGCGCCCGCGACACCTCGAAGAGGCGCTGAGTCGCACGCGGGGAGACGCCAGTCTTCACGCGGGAGTTCTCGCGGGTGGCCCGGCAGACGCGGGTGATGTAGCGTCGGACGTCCGGGTCGACGTGGACCCGTTCGACCGTCTCGCGGAGGTCGGCGGGTTCGCCGTCGTCACAGACCCGCCCGGCGGAGGGCGTCGCGGTGGTGCGCTCGGCGCGCCGGTTGATGATCTCCAGTTCGCCCTCCTCGTCGGGGTAGCCGATGCTGGTCTTGATGATGAAGCGGTCCTTCTGGGCCTCGGGCAGCGGGAAGGTCCCCTCCTGTTCGACGGGGTTCTGCGTCGCGATGACGAAGAACGGCTGGGGGAGCATGTGCGTCTCGCCGTCGACGGTGACCTGTCCCTCCTCCATGGCTTCGAGGAGGGCGGACTGCGTCTTCGGCGAGGCGCGGTTGATCTCGTCGGCGAGGACGATGTTCGCGAAGATGGGACCGGGCTGGAACTCGAACTCGCGGGTCTTCTCGTTGAAGATGTGGGTACCCGTCACGTCGGAGGGGAGGAGGTCGGGCGTGAACTGGATGCGCGAAAAGGAGAGGCCGAGGGCGGTGGCGAACGACCGTGCGGTCAGCGTCTTCCCGGTCCCCGGCACGTCCTCCAGCAGGACGTGCCCGCCGGCGAGAAAGCCCGTTAGCACCGTCCGCATGACCTTTCGGTCGGCGATGACGGCCCGTCCGACCTCGTCGAGTATCGCGTTGCTCCGCGAGTGCACGTCCTGTATCTCCATACGGGCTATCGTCCACGACCGGGCTTTGTTATCGCCCACATAAGGGTCGTAACTACTCCCCGGCTCCCGCGACCGTCGCGACCATCGATAGCCGGGTCCCGGAGCGAAGCTGCCGGTACGGGGGTCGAGAGACCCGAGAACGGATCATTTCGCGCTCATCGAGTCCTCGGTAAGACGACGTATAACTAATCCGGGTGGCGCTGTACGGAGCCTCGGAGCGTGAACCCAACATGAGTCAGAACCCACAGGGTCACAACTCGCAGGCTGCAGCCCAGAGCACCGCGCAGGGGAGCCAGCAGGGCACCCAGCAAGGCACCGCTCAGGGCGGCCAGCAGGCACAGGGAACGCCCCAGCAGAACCAGCCGAACGCGCAGAACCAGCAGGCGCGACAGCCCCAGCAGAGCACCACCGAGGAGGTGGGCAGTTGGTTCGCGGAGACCACTGTCCGCGCCGGTGTGCTCGTGCTCGGGGTCGTCGTTCTGCTGTTCGCGCTCGGTCAGGCCGCGGGTGCGCCCCTGTTGGAGGCGGTCGGTGAGTTCTTCGCCGGCTTCGGCGTGTGGCTCGTCGTCGCCTTCTTTGCGCTCCTGCTGATCGTCGCCGCGACCAAGAGTTGGCGCACCGTCAACTGAGCCGCGGTCCGACGTCGGCATCTTTCACGCGAACGGTTAACACGACCGTACCGCTGGGAGGGAACCTCTTACGATGCCGATAACTAAGCGGATAGCCGTCGCAGTGTCTACTGCGCCCCTCCCCCGAGGGGTGTTGGACCGCATGGGCTACGGAGTCCGGGGGCCCCACGTGCCATCGTCACTGCCAGCCATATCCCACCCCCGCCGTGCCCACGCACCTTTTTACTGAGGCCGAATCCGTGAGTGCGACCGCTTCCGGTAGATAGTTAAACGAACAATCCCGTGTGGAAGCCATGAGTCTCCTCGCGTCGCTCGTCAGGCGCTATCGCGACACCGGGACCGGCCCCTTCTGTGAGTGCCGACGTTGCAGCGCTCACGTGGCTGACGCCGACGAGGAGTGTCCACGGTGCGGGAGCGGTTCGATAGCGACGTACGACCTCTGAACCCAACGGGGCTCCCAGACCCAGACCACGGGACCATGCACTCGACACGCTCGACGGACGTCGACCCGGACGAGTGGCCGACGTACGAACTCGACTGGACGTTCAACCCGCGGGAGTCGACGCTCCCCTCGGTCGCTCCCGACGAACTGGTCGTCTTCGACCCGAACGCGACGAGCACTCGCTGGGTCGCCGCCGGGCGAAACTCGTTCGTCACCATCGAGGACGTCAGGTGAGGGTCGCTCCCTCCGTCGCTCTCCGGGAGTCGTCGTTGCCACCGCTCGCCGCCCGAAGACGGGAGACTCACGACGTCTCCGCACAATTCGGTTCCCGACACCGTTAGATTTATCAGTCGACTTTCCAAGCATTCTCCAGATGACCAGCAGCGGTTCGGGAGGGGATCGTGGGTACCCACTCAGCACGGCGATTATCGAGCGCATCGCCGCTCTCGAGGAGGTCGACCCGCTCCAGCTCGAGCACCCGCTGAACGACGCCGTCGACCCGGACGCGCTCGACTCGCTGTTCGACGGCGTCGACACCGTCCCGGGTCACGTCGTCTTCGAGTACTGCGGTTACGAGGTGTTCGCCGACAGCCAGGGTCGGGTCTCCGTCGAGGAGATCCCCGAGGAGGGATTCGACCCCGACGGGGCGGTCGAGCGTCACCTCCCGGAGTCCACCTCGCCGTCGTCGAAGAACTAGCTCCGCGCCCGAGAAATCTCCCGAATTCGGGGGAAAAGAAGCGCTAAACGTCCTGTTTCGAATCTTGCGTCTGCATAACTATAGCATTCTCCGCCGTAGCGAGAGGCGTGCCGGGGGCCATTCAATGAGAAAGAACGCCAACGCCTCGCCGCGCCGCTCCGCGAGCACCGAGGACGGCTCGCTGTTCGCGTGGCCGCGCTTCGGGCTCGAGTACACCGTCGAGCCGTACGACGACGCACCGGACCTCTACACGTTCTATCCGGAGGGAGCGTCGGACGAGGAGATCATCACGCAGTGGATATCGGCCTCCGAGGAGTCCGTCGTCGACATCACTGCCGTCCGCTGAGGACACCCACCGCAGCACGACCCTCTCACTTCTTCGCGCACCGACCGCCGAGCGGCCGCTCTCGGCGCGCGTCCCTCGAAAGAACGACAGTGGCGACTGACGGTCAGTCGCGGTCTACGTCCCGCCTCACTCCCGGGTTCGCCTCACTCCAGGTCTTCGAGCTGGAGGAAGTCGGCCTGTCCGTCGTCGTTCGAGACGAGAAACTGGTAGACGACGACGGCGAGCAGTCCGAGCGCGACGGCGATGGCCGCCGCCCCCGCGGGGATGACGTCGACGAGGATACCGAGCATCAACACCACCGCGCCGCCCGCTAGCGCGACGTAATACCACGTGAAGTCACGCTGCTCGCGCTCCCCGACAGGGAGGTAGCGGACGATCTCGTCGGCCCGGTCGGTCAGCTCTACGACCCCCTCGTCGCGGTCGTAGTCCGCGATGCCGAAGTCGTCGAGTTTCGGCAGGTGGGTCTGGTAGAGCGAGACGTAGACGCGACGCCGCGCCGTGTCGTCGAGTTCGTCGATGGGTATCTCGTTCTCCCAGGCGGCGATCTGTCCGGCGAGTTCGTCGATGGTCGCCGGCTCGTCGTGCGTGTAGAGGTAGTAGAGGATGTACCGACGACGTGAGTTGCTGAGGATGTTGAACGCGTCGTCGAGCTCCAGCTCGTCGGACGGGCTCTCCATTACTGGCTCCTGAGACATGACAGTCTTCGGTCGTGTCTACTCGCTACCGGTCCGCCCACCTCGGCGTCACCCCCATCTCCACCTACAGGAGACAGTATCGGCATCAACATGAACGTATCCTCGGTGTACGGTCCCTTTGTTACCGAGTCACTATCCGGCTCTAAGCAGTCTTTTGGCGTGTATGTGGCGTGCTCACGGCACCCGGCTGGCCCGCGCCTGTCGGTCGAGCGTACCGACTGCTCGAAGTGGTAGTCAAGATAGTGACTATTTACACAGCGACTAACAAAATCCGTTATCCGATGATTCCACCTGTCATGCAGATATTCGACTTGACGGGGTTCCAGCGCGACCTCCTGTACGTCATCGCAGGATTGGATCGCGCGTCGGGACAGTCGGTCAAAGAGGAACTCGAGGCGCACACCGGGCGGGAGATCACGCACGGTCGGCTCTACCCGAACCTCGACGTGCTCGTCAATCGCGACCTCGTCGAGAAGGGACAGATCGACCGCCGGACGAACTACTACACCGTCTCCGACCAGGGCCTCGAGGCGCTCCGGGAGCGTCGGGACTGGGAGGAACAGTACATCGATCTCTGAGACGGTGTCACACGGCGCCGACGGATAGTCGCCCTATAACAATGCGCTAGACGTACCTCCTCCCGACCAGAGCATGCAGAACGCCGAACCGGTGTCCCTCCACGGTCGGAGGTACCAATGAGAAGCGGTCGGTCGGCACCGCGCGGGTCCGCGGTCCCCGTCGACCTCGTCTTCGTCCTCGCGTACATCGGGGGCGTCGACGCTCTCCTGTTGATAGACGCCCTGGGCGGCCCCGCCAGCCCGCTCCGCGTCCTCCTCACACTCCCGGTGCTGTTCTTCCTGCCGGGATACAGTCTCGCCGCGGCGGCGTTCCCGCGAGTCGCCCCCACCCACCGGGGCTCACAGGGCCCGTCGCTCCTCGACCGGGTCCAACAGCCCACCCAGGGTATCGACCACGTCGAGCGGGCGGCGCTCGGATTCGGGCTGAGCTTCGCCCTCCTGCCGATAGTCGGTCTCCTCGTCGCGGCCACGCCCGGCCCCGTCTCCGCTCGCGGGTCCGTCGTCGCGCTCACCGTCGTCACCGCGCTGTTCGCAGTCGTCGCGGCGGTGCGCCGCTGGCGGCTCGACCCCGAGGAGCGCTACACCCTCCCGTTCGGGACGTGGGAGAGCACGCTGGGGGGGTCCGGCGGGTCGGCGCTCGACGCCGCGCTGTCGGTCGTCCTCGCACTCGCCATCCTCGCCGCGATGGGGGCCGGGGCGCTGGCCATCGCGGCCCCGCAGGACGGCACCTCCTTTACGAACTACGGCATCGGGACCATCAACGACTCGGGCGAGTTCGTCGCCGCCGACTACCCGACGGAGTGGCAATCGGGTGAGCCGCGCAACATGGCGTTCCAGGTCGTCAACCACGAGGACGAGCGCGTCAACTACACGGTCGTCGTCCAGATGCAGCGCATCAGCGAGGACGGCCGCGTGGTCGAACTCGCCGAACTCGACCGGTTCAACGAGTCGATCGGCGACGACCGCTCGTGGACGCAGGAACACCGTATCCAGCCGCCGCTCAACGGCGACCGACTGCAGGTCGTCTACCTGTTCTACAAGGGTGACCCGCCGTCGACGCCGACCCGGTTCAACGCCGACGAGTACGTCTACTTCTGGACGAACGTCGGCAGCGGCGGGGAGGAGAGCTCGTTGGCCGGTCCGGCGAGGTCTCGCTGAGATGTGGCCGTGGGAGCATCTCGCGGTCGGCTACGTGCTCGTCTCGCTGCTGTGGCGGCTCCGCGGCGAGCGACCCGACCTGCTGGCGGCGTTCGCCGTCGCGTTCGGGACGCAGTTCCCTGACCTCGTCGACAAGCCGCTAGCGTGGGTGTTCGGCGTCTTCGACAGCGGCATCGCGGCCGGACACTCGGTGCTCGTCGCCGTCCCGCTGTGTACGGTGCTGGTCGCTCTCGCCTACCGGGCGGGCTACGTCCGCGCCGCCGCCGCCTTCAGCGTCGGGTACTTCTCGCACATCCCGGGCGACGCCTTCTACCCGATGTTCTACGGCCAGCCGTTCCGGTGGAAGGTGTTCTTCTGGCCCATCTCCCAGGGGGCCGGCGAGGGGCAGGTCGACTTCCTCGCGCAGGTCCTCCGGTTCCTCTCGCGGACCGAGTCGTTCGCCACCAGCCCGCAGGGGGCCACCTACATCGGGTTCGAGTTGCTGTTGCTCCTGACCGCGTTCTCGCTGTGGGCGCTCGACGGGGCACCCGGCCTCCCGCGACCGTGGGAGACCGGCTCGAAGGCCGGTGAGCGGTAACATCTCGCACGATAACTGGTCGTTTCACGTGATGTTCTCCGAACGATACCCGTGTCTGACGGAGTTTATCGAACCATTACCTCTGGTAGCGTTTTGGCAACTCTCGTGCAAGTCGCGCATAACAAAGCACGAAAGAGCGGATATTCGACATAGCTGACTGTGTCCGGCACCCGCCGGGCAACGAGTGAGATATGGAGCACGACCAACACACCCACCCCACGAGGGCATCGAGAAGGAGCCATGCGGGGCGCGCCGCGAACGCGCGCGAAGCGGTCGCTGTCGGTCGTCTGGGTGTCGAATCCCGGTCGGTGCTCCCGTCCGGTGCGCCGTCGCGGTCCGGGTATCGGGTATCCCCGACAGCGGGGCGGTGGTAGCAGTGTACCGCAACCACACCATCGCAGTCGTCATCCCCGCGTACAACGAGGCGGGGCTCATCGGTCGCGTCATCGACACGGTCCCCGACTACGTCGACCGCGTCTACGCCATCGACGACCGGTCGACGGACGACACGTGGGCGGAGATTCAGGCGGCCGCCGCGTCGGTCAACCGCCGCCGCGAGCAGACCGAACCGCAGGCGGCCGTCGCCGACGGCGGCCACGACGCACCCCGCGTCGTCGCCATGCGCAACGAGGTCAATCAGGGCCGGGGCGCGAGCGTCAAGCGCGGCTACAAGCGGGCGCTCGCCGACGGGATGGACATCGTCGCCGTGATGGACGGCGACGGCCAGATGGACCCCGCGGTCCTCGACCGCATCCTCGACCCCGTCGTCGAGCGCCGGGCCGACTACGCGAAGGGCAACCGCCTCGCGAACGGCGCGTGGGACGGGATGTCGCGCTTCCGCCTGTTCGGCAACATGGTGCTCTCGTTCCTGACGAAGCTCTCGTCGGGCTACTGGGAGGTGAGCGACTCGCAGAACGGCTACGCGGCCATCTCGCGCGAGGCGCTCGAGGAACTCGACATCGACGACCTCTACGAGGACTACGGCTTCGAGAACGACATCCTCGCGAAGCTCAACCTCCACGATATGCGCGTGGCGGACGTCCCGCACCCCGCGGTGTACGGCGACGAGACGAGCACCATCAAGTACAACACGTTCATCCCGCGGGTGTCGATGCTCCTGCTCGGGAACTTCGTCCACCGCATGAAGTCGAAGTACTTCGGCGAGAACTTCCACCCGGTCGCCCTCTGCTACGCCCTCGGCGTCCTCGCGGTACTCGCGGGCCTCGTCACCGGCGCGTTCACGCTGTTGACGCTGGCGGAGGGGACGCTGGCGGAGGGGATGCTCTCCGTGGTCGTCTTCCTGTTCGGTGCGCTCTCGCTGGTGCTCGCACTCGCGGTCGACGTGCGCCTGAACGCCCACCTCGCCGCTGACCCGGAAGCGTAACCGAGAAGTCGCCTCCCCCGCGTAACAGCACGGTAACAAAGCGTCCGAGCCGTCGAATCTACTCCAAAGATGTATCTCGTCGAAACGGGTCGGTCCGGCGGCCCCCTCCGTGATGACTGAGCGACCGGGCGGGCGACACCGCCGCTCGAAGGGAGCGCTCACCGTCGGCTTCCTCGCCGTCGCGGTCGCCATCTTGCTGGCGTGGTCGTCGCCAGCCGGCCAGTACGAACTGTCCATCTACGGGGCGACGCCCGCGCCCGTCTGGGCGGCGCTGTCGGTCGCACTCCTGGTCTCAATCCTCGTCGGCTCGTCCGGTCGGGAGGGCTACGCGATGCCGCTCGCGGCGGTCCTGGCCGTCGCCGCGATGATGACCGTCGTCGGCCTCCCCATCATCCGTAACTACCACGCCTACGGGCTGGCAGACGCGCTGACCCACATGGGGTGGGCGAAGGGCATCGCGTTCGGCGAGATGAGCACGCTGGGGATTCTCTACCCGGGGAGTCACATCGCCACGTCGCTCGTGAGCGCCGTCACCGGGGTGTACATCGGACGGGCGATGATGTTCGTCGTCGCCCTCTTCGTCCTCGCGTACCTCGTGTTCGTCCCGCTCACGGTGCGGACGCTGGTCGGCGACGGGGCGGCGACGGTCATCGCCACGTTCTCGGGGCTGTTCCTCCTGCCCATCACGAACGTCTCGACGTTCCTCGACTACCACCCCTACACGCTGGCGACGTTCCTGTTCCCGCTCTTGCTGTTTCTCGTGTTCAAGTACCTCGCCGACCGCCCGCGCCAGTCGAGACTCGGCGACGTCCTCTCTTCGACCGGGCTGGTGCTCGTCGTCGTGGGCGTCACCGTCAACCTCGTCCACCCGCAGGTCGCGGTGAACATGCTGGTGTTGCTCGGGGCCATCGTGGCTGCCCAGTGGCTCTATCGCTGGCTGCCGGGCGGCGACCCGCTCTCCGAGAACCGCTCGCTGCTCGCACCCACGCTGTTCCTCGGGGCGTTCTTCCTCGTCTGGACGCTGCGCTACGAGATCGTGTTCAACATGCTGTTCCGCCTCGTCGAGCAGTTCCAGTTGTTCCTCGACGGCGGCGCGGGCGCCGGCGCCGTCGTGAAGGCGCGCGAGGAGTCCGCCGACGGCCTCGGCGTGAGCATCGTCGAACTGTTCGGCAAGCTGTTTTTCGTCCACGCCGCGTACGTGTTGCTCTCGGCGGGGCTCGTGCTGGTCGCGCTCGCGGGGCGGCTCACCGACGACCGGCCGGACCGAAACGCGGCGGTCGCCTACGTCACCTACGGGGGGCTGGCGCTCACGCCGTTCTTCCTCCTGCACTTCCTCGGCGACGTCTCGGGGTACTTCTTCCGGCACGTCGGGTTCGGGATGATGCTGATGACGATACTCGGCGCGCTGGCGCTCCACGCGCTCCAGCGATGGGCCGTCGCCACCGACGTGGCCAGGTGGGTCAGGCCCATCGCCGTCGTCGCGTTGGCGGCGGCGCTGGTGTTGTCGGTGCTGGTCATGTTCCCGTCGCCGTACATCTACAAGCCGACGCACCACGTCACCGAGGCGTCGATGAGCGGCCACGAACTCTCCTTCGAGAGCGGGGACCTCGACGACGTCCGCTACACCGGCCTCGAACCCTCGCCCGAACGGTTCGCTGACGGCCTCCGGACCGACATCCGCTCGTACGACACCGTGCCGCCGGCGTACCTGCGGGCCAACAACCTGACGGAGTACACGGGCGACGACCCGTACTACTACACGGTCACCCGGCACAACTACGGCGTCGAGGTCGTCTCGCACAAGGGCCACGAGTACACCCGACGGATGTTCGCGAACATCGGGACCGAGTTCGGCGTCGACCGGGTTCAGGCCAACGGGGACCTCACGGTCTACTACGTCGACTCCGCGGTGACGACGCCGCCCCCCGACGAGTCGTCCCGGTCACAGGCACGCGACGGGCGTCCGTTCGCGCTCTCGACGGGGACTCCGTCCCGAGTTCGGTAGCGCCGTGAGAGCCGCCGAAACCGGTATGCCTGGGTGTAATGTTACCTTTACGTGAACGTTTGGCGGGTCATCGGGCGGGTGTGGATTCTCTGAAACACACAAAAAACTTAATACAGTTAAGACGATGCTACAAACTGCGAGGCACACGGTCCGGCACCCGAACCGGGGGCTCCACAGGATGGCATCTGGGAAGCGAAGTACGCTGTAAATGTATCCCTTATCGACGAGCGAACGCCACGGACGTCCGGCGGTTTCCTCCATCGCTGATACTCGGCCGAAACTCCACACACCGCCCACGGGTCGGAGCGGTCGACCGCCCGGTAGTCGCCGTTCGTAGGTGAGTAGCCAGTCGTCTTACGTGGTGTGCGGTCGATGGACCACTACCCGTCGGCGTCGGGACCCTCCGACGCCGGCACTCCCGGCCGGCACTCCCGCGGATGCTGGACTCCGTTCGGTCCGCCGTATGCCTTCTCCGGCGAACGTGCGGAAATGGTAACACTTTGTGATTAGTCCGAATGCTTATACGTTTCGGTCCGGTTCTCGGAGACGTATGGCACACGATTCGGTAGACGACCCGGAGGAGCGTGGGGCTGGCACCCCCAACGCGGACTCCGGCGAGGACTACCTCCTCGGCAGACGCAATTACCTCCGACTCGGCGTAGCGGCGGCCGGCACGATGGCCCTGGCGAGCAACGGGGCGTCGGCGGCGACGACCCGCCACGGCATCCAGTTCGACCGGATCGTCGACGCGGTCGACGACCTCGGGTGGGACCCGAGCGGTGAGCGCGAGATCGAGATTCCGACCGACGACGGCCTCCTCATCGAGGTGCCCCCGGGCGAGTACGTCTTCCCCGGGACGGGGAGCAAGGCTGCGCCCGTCGAGGGGACCCTCACGCGCTGGGGGATTCGCGGGACGGGCGAGCACTGGTCGGACGTCACGTTCCGGACCTCGAACGGCCAGTCGACGCGCTTCGTCTCGTCGGGCTATCGCTCGAACGGCATCCTCCTCGAGAACGTCACCTTCGATAACGGCCCGTCGCGCACCGGCGGCGACATCGGCCTCACGCTGAACGCCCGCGACAACGTCGAGGTGCACGACGTCGAGGTCGTCGGGATGAGCGGCGCGGAACCGTACTGTCGCTGGACCATCAAGCCGAAGGTCACCTCCCCGGACGGCGAGGCGAACATCGTCAACTTCCGCAAGACCGGCCCCTCGGTGTTCACGGGGCACGGCAACTCCGACGGCGGCGGCGGCTGTTTCCCCGGCAACGACGGCACCGTGAACTTCGTCGACTGCCGCATCGAGAACCAGGGCGGCGACGGCGGCCTCTACACGGGCAAGCACGAGGGGACCTGTAACTTCTACAACTGCCACTTCGCGAACAACGACATGGCCGTCCTCCGGATGGGTGCGGGGAGCGAGATTCGCGACTCCACCATCGTGATGGACTGGGACAACGCCCATCCCGACAACGTCGTCCTCGAGGGTGACTGGGACGACCTGGCGCCCACCGGAACCAGCGGCATCTACTGTTCGAGCGCCGAGTTCGGCAAGAGCGGCGGCGGCTTCTACAACTGCGACATCGTCGTCAAGTCGACGTACCGCCGCGGGCAGGCCGCCCTCTCCATCAACAACTCCGAGGGGAACATGACGGTCAAGGACTGTCGCATCCGGGTCGACGTCGACGGGATGCCCGGCATCTGGGGGCGCAACCCGGCGGACCAGCGCCTCTCGCGGCACAAGACCCCCAGCAAGCCGTGGGGGCTGACCATCGAGAACTGCTCGATCACCGGCAGTTCCGACGACCCGGCCATCCTGCTCGACCACCGGCACGGCTCGACCATCCGGGACTGCTGTATCCAGATGGAGGGCACCGGTCCCGGCATCGTCCTCGAGGACGCGAGGGACTGCCGCGTCGAGAACACGAACGTCAACACGAACGGGCAGGCGACGGTGTTCCGCAACTGCACGGCCCGGACCACCGGCATCACCAGTTCAGACTCCTGTCCGCGCCCCGCGTGGGACGGCGATTCGGGCAGCGACGGGTCCGACGGCGGCGACTCGGGTGAGTCGACGACTGAACCCGTCGAGCGCGTCCTCACGATCGCCGGCGACGGCACCCTCTCCGAGTACACGTTCACGGTCGACGGGAGCGTCCGCGACAACCCGGAGAAGGGCCCGCTCGCGGGCCCCGACCAGATATCCGGGTCGACCGCGAGCGGTGCGGTCGCCAGCGGCGACGACAGTTTCCTCGTGGAGGGGCAGGTGACGGAGTTCTCGCTCGACGGGAGCGCCGGCGTGCTCCTCGACGGCGAGGCGGTCGCTCCGGGTGACCTCCCTGCCCTGACCGCGCCCCCGGAGCCGGCGACGGAGCACGTCCTCGAGTTCGTCGGGACGGGGGTCCGCGCCGCCTACGAGGTCACCGTCTCGGGTACTCTCGAACACAACCGCGAGCACGGAACGGTCGACACGCAGGACAGCATCTCGGGGGACACGGCGACGGGCGTCGTGCTGGAGGGCACCGACGCCTACACGTTCACCGGCGAGATATCGTCGCTCTCGCTCGACGCGGACGCGACGGTCCGCATCGACGGCGAACTGGTCGACCCCGTGACGCTCTCGCCCGCCAGCACGCTCGCCATCGTCAGTGACTCCGCGACGGCCGCCGCCTACCGGTTCACCGTCTCCGGCGACCTGGCGGTCGACCCCGAACGCGGGGCGCTGGAGGACGCCGACAACATCTCCGGCCCGAGCGCCGAGGGCGCCGTCAGCAACGACGTCGACAGTTACCGGTTCACCGGCGACGTCACCCACTTCGACCTCCGGGGCGAGGCCGCGGTCTACCTCGACGGCGAACAGGTCAGCGCGGACCGCCTCGGCACCGAGGAGGACCCCGCGTTGCCCAACCTCGTCGTCGTCGACGGTACCGGTTCGTCCGGTCGCTGTGACTACCGGTTCACCGTCACCGGCGAGGTCGAGAAGAGCTTCGAACTCGGCTCTCTCGAGACGACCGACATCATCGAGGGCGGCACCGTCACGGGGTCGGTCGAGGGGGACGTGGACGGCTACCGCTTCACCGGCCACATCACCTCCTTCGACATGGACGGGACCGCGGCCATCCTCTTCGAGGAGTCGACGGACTGACCGCCCGGTCGTCACGGGACGCGATTCCGGACCGGCCGAGCTCCCGATTTCCGCTCTGACCCTCTCGAATCTCGACATCTCTCACCGCTCGCTGGCCAACAGGCGAACCAGAACAAAGACTTCAGGAGGTGGCGTGAAGACACTCACATCTATGTGGCTGTCTGGTAGGAGCGCGTCGGCGCCGGTGAACGCTCGAAGAGTGGGACGCAGGGTCGCCCGGTGCGAGACGGGGGGACGCTGATGGCGTCCGTCTGCGTCCACGGACTCGGCTACGTCGGGCTCCCGACCGCGGCGCTACTCGCCAACAACGGACACGACGTGTCGGGGTTCGACGTGGACGACACCGTCGTCGAGGACCTCGCCCGCGGCGAGGTTCGGGTGAGCGAACCCGACCTAGCGGCGTACATCGAGGACGCCCTCGCGGCGGGGACGCTCGCCCCCAGCCACGAGGTGGTCCCCGCCGACTACCACCTCGTCTGCGTCCCGACGCCCCTCGACCACGACGCGGGGCGCGCGGACCTCTCGTACGTCGAGGCGGCCGCCGAGGGCATCGCGGCCGTCCTCCGCGAGGGCGATACGGTCATCCTCGAGTCGACGGTCCCGCCTGGGACCACCGGGGGTCCGATGCGCGAGGCCCTCGAACGCACGGGGCTGGTCGCCGGCGAGGACTTCCACCTCGCGTACAGCCCCGAGACGGTCCTGCCGGGGAACATCCTCGAGGAACTCCGGTCGAACGACCGGTTCGTCGGCGGCCTCGACGAGACGTCGACGGAGCGCGCCTACGACCTCTACGCGCCCTGCATCGACGGGACGGTCGGCCGCGCCCCGACACCGCGGAGCGCCGAGTTCGTCAAACTCGTCCAGAACGCCTACCGGGACGCGAACATCGGGTTCGCGAACGAACTCGCCCGCATCGCCGGCGACTACGGCGTGGACGCCCGCGAGGCCATCGACCTGGCGAACCGCCACTCGCGCGTGGACATCCTCGACCCGGGTCCGGGCGTCGGCGGCCACTGCCTGCCGGTCGACCCGCTGTTTCTCGCCCACGACTCGGACTCGGTGCGCCTCATCCGCGAGGCCCGCCGCGTGAACGACGGGATGGCGGACTACGTCGTCGGCCTCGTCGAGGGCCGACTCGGGACGCTCGACGACAGGCGCGTCGCAGTCCTCGGGGTCGCCTATAAGGGCAACGTCGACGACGTGCGCAACAGTCCCGGACTCCGGGTTGCACGGGCCATCCACGACCGCGAGGTCGAACCGACGGTCCGGGCGGTCCCCGACGGCGGCGTCTCGACGGCCGAGGTCCGTCTGAACGACCCGCACGTCGACGACGGCAGACACGAGTTCGACCTCGTCTCCGTCGAGGGGGCGCTGACCGGGGCGGACGCGATGGTCGTCACCGCCGACCACGACGAGTACCGCGACGTCGACCCCGTGGCCGCGAAGCGGTGGATGCGGACGCCGCTGCTCGTCGTCACCAAGGGGATGCTCGACGAGGAGGAGTGGCGCGCCGCCGGCTTCGACGTGGTCGGGCTATGAGGGCGTCCGAACGCGGGAGTCGACGGTCGAGAGCCCCGACCGAGACGGGTCGTCGCCCGCCCGTCTGGGTCGACCTCGCCAGCCCCTCGCATCCGGTGTTCTTCGAGGCCATCGCGGCCGGCCTCGACCTCCCGACGGTCGTCACCGTCCGCGAGAAGACCGAGACGGTCCCGCTGGCGCGGGACACCGACTTCGAGTTCACGATACGCGGCCGCGACTTCGACAACACGTGGCTGCGCACGCTCGGCGTCCCGCTGCGGACCATCCAGTTGGCCGTCCGCACGCCCGAGGCGGCCGTCTCGCTGTCCCAGCGCAACGCGATGTGCGTCCTCGCGTCGAAGGCCAACGGCGTCCCGTCAATCCACTTCACGGACAACGACATCACCTACTACCGCGAGACGCCGCTGGCGGAGGCGGGATTCAACTACTTCCGGTCGATGGCGACGGCCCACGTCGTCCCCGACGCGTTCCAGACGGCGGAACTCACCGAGTACGGCGCGTCCCGCGACGCCATCTACACCTACGACGGATTCAAAGAGGAGGTCTGCGTCGCCGACTTCGACCCGGACCCGACGTTCCTCGACCGACTCCCGTTCGACGAGTTCGTCGTCCTCCGCCCGGAGGCCATCGGGGCGGCGTACATCGACCTCGCCCCCGAGGAGTCGCTCGTCCCCGACGTCCTCGCGCGCGCCGTGGACGCCGGCCTCAACGTCGTCTACCTCCCGCGCCGTCCCGGCGACCGGGAGCACGCGACGGGCTACCCCGACGACCGCGTGTTCGTCCCCGACTCGCCCCTGCCGGGCCTCCAGTTGGCGTGGCACGCCGACTGCACCCTGACCGGGTCGGGAACGATGGCCCGCGAGGCCGCCGCGATGAACAAGCCCGCGGTGTCGTTCTTCCCGCACACTATGCTCTCGGTCGACCAGCGCCTCGTGCGTCAGGAGCGAATCTTCCACTCGCGCGACGCCGCCGACATCGTCGACTACCTCACCGGCCTGTCGAACGAGGCGGTCGCCCCCGGCCTCAACCGCGCGCGTGCGGTACGCGACGAGGTGGTCGACATCACCGACGGCGTCATCGACGACGTCGTCTGAGCACGACTCGACGCACCGACGACACCGACGACGCGACGACACGACGATACCGACGACACCGACCCACACGAACCCAGATACACACTCATGGCACGACACCAGCTGTTCTCGACGCGCACGCCACCGGAGACGCCCGCGGACGTCGAACGGACGCTCGACGCCGCCCTCGACTACGCCCGGGAGTACGACTACGCCGGGTGGGACCCCTACGACGGACTGGAGAGTCCCGTCCTCGACCCGTTCGCCCGCAACTGGTTCCTCCGGCTGGTCGTCATGCACGGCGTCCACAAGTCTCCCGTCAACCTCCGACCCCTGCTTCGCGTCCCGAAACGACGCAACGCGAAGGGTATCGCCCTGTTCGCGACGGCGTATCTCGACGCCTACGACGAACTGGGCGAGGAGGCGCACCTGGAGGAGGCGGAGGACCTGCTGGGGTGGCTGCTGGACAACCGGTCGGCGAGCGCCACGCACTCGGCGTGGGGCTACCCCTTCGACTGGCAGAACTCGAACAAGTTCTTCCTCGAGGCGTACGAGCCGTCCATCGTCGCCAGCGTGTTCTGCGCGCAGGCGTTCGTCCGGCACTACGAGGTGACCGGCGACGAGGACTCTCTCGCCGTCGCGGAGGACACCTGCCGGTTCGTCACGGAGGAGGTCAACACCGTCCGTGTCGACGGCCACCGCGCGTACGCCTACACGCCCTTCGACGACTACGTGGTCGTCAACGCCAACGCCCTCGGCGCGAGCCTCCTCGCCGTCGTCGGCGACGAGGTCGGGAACGAGGCGTACGTCGAACGCGCCGACGAGGTCGTCGACCTCGTCCTCGACGTGCAAGACGAGAAGGGGGCGTGGTACTACTCGGTGCCCGCCTCGGGGTCGCACCTCTCGCACGACAACTTCCACACCGGGTTCGTCCTCGAGTCGCTGCACGACTACCTGACGGTGCGCCCGGAGCGCGAGGACGTCCGGACCGCCTACGACCGCGGCATCGAGTTCTACCGCCGGAACCTGTTCGACGAGGGCGGCGCGCCGAAGTTCGAGCACGACTCGTCGTACCCCCGGGACGTCCACGCCTCGGCGCAGGCGATTCGGACGTTCGTGAAGGACGGGTCGCCCGAGAGCGTGGCGCTGGCCCGCGAGGTGTACGACTGGACGGTCGAACACCTCATGGACCCCGAGGGCTACTTCTACCGGCGTCGCGGGCGCGTCCTCGACGACAGAACGCCGTACATGCGCTGGAGCCAGGCCTGGAGCTGCTACGCGCTCGGGACGGCGCTGGGAGAACTCTGAACGGAACGCCGACTCACTCGACCAGCAGGATGGTCCCGTCGTCGACGACGACCTCGTAGTCGGCGAAGGGGAACGAGACCATGATTTGCTCCCCAACGGTGGCGTGTTCGAACATCGCGTCAAGCGCGTCCGGGTCGACGGCCTCGTACAGCGGCGGGAGGGTTATCGGGTCCCGGCCGGCCGCCCTCGCGACGGCCGCGATGACCGCTTCGCTCGTCCGTTCGTGGTCCTCGGGCGCGTATACGTGCGCTGGACCGTCCGGAGTAACTATCGGGGCCGTCGTCCTATTTTTTCGTGGTTCGTCCATTGTATCACCGCGTGCCGACAACTGAATCGATACCTTGATATTCGGATGTAAAATCATAAAGTGTGCGATTCCCCATCGAACACGTTTAAATGGACTTCGTGGTCGGGAGGCTGTTCTCGATGAGGTTCGCGATGCCGCGACGGAGCCGCTGTGAGACCGCACGCGGGGACACGTCGAACTCCTCCGCGAGTTCCGCCAGCGTCACGCCGCGCGGGGAGTCGTAGTACCCTCGCCGGAACGCCTCGGCGAGCGTCTCGCGCTGGACGCTGGTCAGCGCGTCCGCCGCGGTCCCGCCCGGTTCGGTCTGTCGGGTGAGCTGGTTCAGCTCCAGGTCGACCCCGTGTCGGGTACAGAACTCGCGGAACGCCGTCAGGGCACTCCAGTCGGGGGCCCGGACGCGGAACGACCAGGTCTGGCCGTCGCCCGCCGCCGTCAGGAGGGTCAGGTCGGCGTCGACGATTCCCGCGAACACGTCGGTTCCGTCGCCCGTCCACTCGACGCTACACAGCGCGCCGCCGTCGACCCGGTCCCGGACGCTCACCGCGAGCACGGGCGGTCGGTCCTCGACTCGCTCGCGGAACCCGTCTACGTCGTCGGTCCACACCCAGACGTCCGTGGCGTGGCCGTCGGTCGGGACGACCTGGTCGAACTCACACCGCACTTCGCCGACACAGAGCGCGCGGCCGAGGGCGAACCCATCCGTCTCGACCACGAACTCGCCGACGACACTCATAGTTGCAACAACGACATCAGAGGGAAAAACCCGTTGCATTAACTGATCGGTCCCGGGGACCGCCTCGAGCGGTCAGCGCTCGACGACGTCCATCGTCACCAGCACGTCGCACCAGTCGTCCGTCGCGGCATCGTACGAGTACCGCTCGCTGACGTTCCCCGCGTTCGCGCCGAGTCGCTCGCGCAGGTCGTCGTCGCCCAGCAGGCGGTCCAGCGCGTCGGCGAACGCGGCGGGCGTCCTGTCGTCGGCGACGAGCGCCGTCTCGCCGTCCCGCGCGACGTCCGGGACGTTCCCGACGGCGGGGACGACGCTCGGCAGGCCGGTCGCCATCGCCTCCACGAGCGACAGCGGGAGGGCGTCGCGCTCGGAGGTGAGCACGAACGCGCCCGCCCGTCGGTAGTAGTCGGCGGGGTCGTCGACCCACCCGACGAGGTCGACCCGGTCGGCCAGCGCGCGTTCGCGGACGGCCCGCTCGACGACGGGGTGGAGGGGACCGTCGCCCGCCAGCACCGCGTTGAACGACCGACCCCGGTCGGCGAGTTCGTCCAGCGCCGCGAGGAACGTCAGCGGGTCCTTCTCCGACTCGAACCGGCCGACCCACAGCAGATCGAACTCCGGGTCCCGCTCGACGGGGTGGTACGTCCCCACGTCGATGGGGTTGACCAGTATCGTCGCGCGGTCCTCGGCGACGCCGAGTTCGAGGAGCCGGTCCCTGAACGCCGTGCCGGGGACCGAGACGGCGTCGAACCGGCGTATCAGCGCCCGCACGACCGCCCCGTAGCGCGCCTCGACGTGCACGTCGAGGTCGATGCCGATGATGCCGAGGTGAGTCGGGAGGCCGAACAGCGCGCCCACGGCGAGGGCGATACAGCCGTTCGGCAGCAGCGAGAAGGAGGCGACGGCGTCGTAGTCGCCGCGCCACGCCTCGACGAACGCCGCCAGCGCCATCAGGACCAGTCCGACGGGCCGGACCCCGAAGTCGGGGACGGTGACGTAGTCGACGCCGTCGACGGACTCGTCGGCGTCGATGCACACCATCGTCACGTCGGCAGCCTCGGTCAGGGGGCCGACGTGGCGCTCGATCTTCGCGAGGTTCCGCACGGAGTAGACGACGAGTACGGACGGTCGGTCGGCCGTCCCCGCTCCCGACCCCACGTCGTCGGCGCTCCCGTCGCTCGCGGGACCGGCACTCATCTCGGCCCCCCGCTCGCCAGCCCCCGCTGTGGACGCGAGAAATCGATAGGCGACATCCTCGTTGCCCGGGGTTCGGGGCTCCCCAGCTTTGTTAGCCGCGCGCTATCCCGCTCAGTCGCCCGCGGACTCGGCGGACTCCGTCTTCGGGGCACCGCGCGCCTCGCGGAGGCGGCGTTCCGCTTCGTCGCGGTCCTCGGGGTAGCCGACGTCGACGCGCCAGCCGTCCATCCGGATGGCGTCGATGGTCCGACCCGACCGGATGAGCAGGTCGATGGCGTCGGAGAGTTCGTACTCGCCGCGGTCGCTCGGCTGGGTGAGGTGGCAGGCGTGGAAGATGGCGGGCGTGAACGTGTAGAAGCCCGTCATCACGAGGTTCGTGGGTGGTTCCTCCGGTTTCTCGACGACGGCGGTGATCTCGCCGTAGTCGTTAGTGTCACAGACGCCGTAGCGACTCGCCTCCTCCCAGGGCACCTCCTCGACGAGAAACGCCGCGTCCGCGCGGTCCTCGCGCTGACGCCGGACCACGTCCTCCAGGTTCGCGTCGAAGACGTTGTCTCCGAGCATGAGCATGAAGTCGTCGTCGATGTGTTCCTCGACGGTGAGCAGGGCGTGGGCCAGCCCCTTCGCCTCCTCCTGGTGGCTGTAGGTGATGGGCACCCCCTCGAACTCGTCGCCGTAGTGCTCGGCGATGTGCTCTTTCAGGTAGCCGACGACCACGACGAACTCGGTCGCGCCCAGGTCCGCCAGTCGCTCGAAGCAGTGCGTGAGAAGGGGTTTCCCGTCGACTTCGACCATCGCCTTCGGTTTGTCGGCGGTCAACGGACGGAGCCGTGTCCCCTCCCCCGCGGCGAGTACGACTGCTTGCATATCCGTTCGTCCGGTATCCAGCGGTATTGTTATGTACTGTGTAACGACAGTCTCCGAACTCGGAACGGTTGCACGAACCGCACGACTGTTCTACGGGTCGCCGCCTGCAGGGACTACTCGTCGAATGCGGCGAGCGCCCGACTGGTCCGCTGGGCGGCCGTGAACACCGGCTGGCCGCCGAGCGCCAGGAGCAAGAGGAGGTACGCCGAGGCGTCGGTCGGCCGCTCCCGGACGGCCCGGAGGGCGAAGCGTCTGGCGTCGTCGTACTCGCCCGCCTTGAGCGCCGACGTGGCGACGGCCCGCGACCGGGAGGCGGCCATCTTCCGGACGGTGTCGACGCCGTACTCGGCGGCCAGCGGGCGGAACGTCTCGACGAACAGGGGGTAGGCGACGTCTCGCTTCGCCGCGAAGTCGTCCGTTATCTGCTCGTGGTCGGTCGTCCGGTGGTCGACGAGGACGTCGGGGACGACGCCGAAGCGACAGCGCGTCGAGAGACGGATGGGCCACTCGCGGTCCTGCCAGCAGGGGAACCGCTCGTCGAGCGGGCCCGTCTCGCGGGCGACGCTCGCCCGGACGGCGATGGTCGAGAACGTCCCCAGCGGAGCGCCGACGAGGAGCGCTTCGGTCACGTCGCCCGCGAGGGTCGGTTCGAGGACGTGGACCGTCTCTCCGTCGGCGACGTAGCGCATCCCCGTGTAGACGGCACCCACCTCGGGGTCGTCGAACGCCGCCAGCTGACGTTCGAGCTTCGTCGCCGCCCACAGGTCGTCGTCGTCGATGAAGGCGACGAACTCGCCGTCCGCCTCCTCGATGCCCGTGTTGCGCGCGCCGTTCGCCCCCCGGTTCTCCTCGTGGCGGACGACGCGGAGGGTCCGCTCGCCGGGGTACGCCTCGGGGTCGATCCCGTCGAGCACGGGGGCGACGGGGTCGGGCGAGCAGTCGTCCACGACGAGTAACTCGACGCGCTCGTAGGTCTGGGAGAGCACGCTCTCGACGGCCTCCGTCAGGAAGTCAGGGCGTCCGTACGTCGGAAGTACGACACTCGCGAGGGGGGTGTCGTCGCTACCCACAGCCATTGTGATCCGGAACCCGACGGGACCACTTGGTTAGGCAGGGCCTGTCGCCGTGCCGTGTGCTGGATGCTCTCACGTCTCTTTCCGACCCGAGCGCACTTAGCAGAGGTATAACAATGCCTGCGTACGTGCGAGGAACTGAACGAATGATGGAATCGTACGTGTCTCGCCGTGTCCGTCGCGGCGAGATCGGCAGTGACGCCGTCGTCGGAGGGGGATAATGGGCCTCCGACAACTCATCCGGCGCGTCCGCGAGATGCTCTCGTCCGGCAGCGACGGGAGCATCACGGGTCGAGTCGTCAAGAGCGGGATGTGGGTCAGCGTGCTGCAGGTCTCAGACCGCCTCCTGCAACTCGTCCTTCTCGTCGTCCTCGCCCGCCTGCTCGACCCGACAGCGTTCGGTGTCTTCGGTATCGCCATGCTCGCGCTGGGGGCGCTGCGGAAGTTCTCCGACCTCGGTCTCAACGCCTCGCTCATCTACGACCGCGACGAGAACATCGACCACCTGCTGGACACGGCGTGGATCCTCGAGATCGCCCGGACGGCGGTGCTCGGTGTCGGCCTGTTCCTCGCTGCGGGCACCATCGCTCGCGTGTTCGGCGAGCCGAGCGCGGAACCGCTCATCCAGGTCATCGGTCTCTCGCGGCTGTTCATCGGCATGCGGAATCCTGCCGTCATCTACTTCCAGAAGGACCTCCAGTTCCACAAGCAGTTCGTCTACATCTTCAGCGGCTCGGTCATCCACTTCGTCGCCGGCATCGGCTACGCGCTGTTCGTCGCCGCCGACGCGTGGGCGCTCGTCATCGGCTACGTCCTCGCCGACGCCTTCCGCTTCTTCGCGTCCTACGTGCTCCACGACTACCGGCCGAGCTTCTCCTTCGACATGGACGCCGCCCGCTCGATGATCGGGTACGGCAAGTGGATCACCGCGACGTCCATCCTCTACTTCTTCTACAGCGAGGGTGACGACGCGCTCGTCGGTGCCTTCCTCGGGTCGACCGCGCTCGGCCTCTACCGCTACGCCTACCAGCTCTCGAACGCGCCGGCGACGGAGGTCACGCACGTCATCTCCAGCGTCATGTTCCCGGCGTACTCGAAGCTTCAGGACGACCTCTCGATGCTCCGTGAGGGGTTCCACCGCACGCTGCAGGTGACCACGCTCATCTCGTTCCCGCTGGCGATGGGCATCGTCGCCGTGACGCCCCCGTTCGTCCGCGGGTTCCTCGGCTCGCAATGGGAGCCGGTCATCCTCACGATGCAGATCCTCGCGCTCTTCGGGCTGATGCGCTCGGCGGCGGCGACGTTCGGTCCGGTCTGGAAGGCAACCGGACAGCCGGACCTCATCGCGAAGTTCTCGCTCGTCCGCGTGATCTGTCTCGCCCTCACGATTCCGCCGGTCGTCCTGTTCTACCAGGGCGGCGGCCAGCTCCTCGGCCTGCGAGGTATCGAGGTGGTCGCGCTCATCATCATCGGCGTGCAGGTGTTCCCGATGTTCCCCATCGACATCTACTACCTGCGAAAGACCATCGACACGACCTACTCGCGGATGGCCCGCGACCTCTCGTACCCCCTCGCGGCGAGCCTCGCGATGTACGCCGTCGTCGTCGCCGTCCGGGAGCTCCTGGCGTTCGGCCCGGTCGTCGAGTTCGGCATCCTCGTCGTCGTCGGCGGCATCGCCTACGTGGCGGCCGTCTTCGTCCTCGACCGGGGATTTGGCTGGGGGCTGGAGCGCAACATCCGCAAGGCCCTCTCGTCGGTCGCCGGGTGACTTCGATAGCATGAAACCGGATTCCGTCGTAGCGAGCCAGCGATGAAGGGGCGTCTCCGGAAGCTGAAGCGCCTGCTCTCGCCGAACAGCGACCTGGCCTCCCAGACCGTCGTGGGCGGGATGTGGGTCGCGTTCACCAACGGCGGCGGGCGGGTGCTCCACCTCACGATGCTCGTCGTGCTGGCGCGCCTGCTCTCGCCGTCGGAGTTCGGGGTGTTCGGCATCGCGCTGCTGGCGCTCTCGGCACTCCAGCGCTTCTCCCAGCTGGGCATCAACGACGCGCTCGTCCAGCTCCCGGACGCCGACGTCGACGACTACCTTGACACGGCGTTCACGCTCCGGTTCATCCGGGGGGTGGTCATCGCCGCCGTCGCGTACCTCCTCGCGCCGCACGTCGCCAGCGTCTTCGGGGAACCGCGCGCCACCGCGCTCCTCCGCGCCGTCGTGTTCGCCACGCTGTTCCAGACGCTGAACAACCCGGGGACCATCTACTTCGAGAAGGACCTCGAGTTCCACAAGCAGTTCGCCTTCGTCATCAGTGGGACGTTCACGCGCGTCAGCGTCTCCATCGGCTACGCGCTGTTCGTCGAGGCGACCGTGTGGGCGCTCGCCGTGGGCTTTCTCGCCGGCAACTTCGTCCAGATGGTCGCCTCGTACCTCATCCACGACTACCGACCGTGGCCGGGGTTCGACGTGCCGAAGGCCCGCGAGATGGTCGGCTACGGGAAGTGGATCCTCGGGTCGGGCGTCGTCGCATTCCTCTTTCGCGAGGGCGACGACGCCCTCGTCGGCGTCCTCCTCGGGTCGGGGGCGCTGGGGCTGTATCAGCTCTCCTATCGCCTGTCGAACGCGCCCGCGACCGAGATCGCCCAGAGCGTCTCCCGGGTCGTCATGCCAGCCTACTCGAAACTGCAGGAAGACATCGAGGCGGTCCGCGAGGGATTCTTCCGGGCGCTCCGCCTCTCGACGCTGGTGTCCTTCCCGGTCGGCGTCGGTATTATCGTCGTCGCGCCGCCGTTCGTCGCGACGTTCCTCGGCGACCAGTGGACCGAGATGATCGTCCCGATGCAGGTGCTGACGGGCTTCGGCCTGCTCCGGTCGATTCGGTCGCCGACCTCGCCGCTGTTCAAGGCGCTCGGCCGGCCCGACTACATGACCAAGATACAGGCGGTCAGGCTCGCGGTGCTGGCCGTCCTCATCTACCCGCTGACGACGGCGTACGACCTCACGGGGACGGCCGCGGCGGTCCTCGTGACGGGGCTGGTCTCCGCGCCGCTGGGGGCCGTCCTCGCGGCTCGCCTCGTCGAGGACGACGTCACCTCGTTCGCCGCCATCCTGGCGTACCCCGCCCTCGGGAGCGCGGTGATGGGGGCTGCAGCGTGGACGGTCCGAGAGGGCGTCGCCGCGACGGGCCTCGGGTCGCTCGTGACGTTCGTGGCGACCGTGCTGACGGGCGTCGCCGTCTACGCCGCCGTGATGCTCGCGCTCGAACGGCGGTTCCAGTTCGGGCTCTCGGAACTGCTCGCACAGGTCAAGGGCGCGGCGGGCTGAGGGCCGGAATCGGAAGCGAGACCGGAACGGGAACCGGGGTCGACCGCGGGCGCACGCCCGGGTCGGTCAGTTCGCGGCGTTCGACTCGCCCTCGCCGTCCGCCCCGGTCTCAACGAGTCGGGCCGCGAGGTACGACAGGCCGACACCGACCAGCCACGCCGTCGCCGCGAGCGTCGCGTCCGCCGGCGAGAGCGCCAACAGCGGCATCATGACGACGCCACAGAGGGCGATGACCGCGAGCGTGAACCGCGCGTCGGTGTTCAGATTCGGCGACATGTATCGTCGAACAGGCTCCGGGGGTATAGTTAGAGTGTCTCTGACACACTTCGGTGTGGCGACCCGCGACCACTCAGGGTTCGGGCGTGACGAGCAGGTCACCCGCCTCGACCATCGCCGCCAGCGGGTTGTCCTCGATGTCGAGGGGGAGGTCGATCCGGCCGCGCCGCCGCGAGGACTCCCACGCGGCGAAGATGAGTTCCTCGGCGGCCAGCGCGCCGCCGGCGTGGAGTTCCGGCTCCCGGTCCTCCCGGAGCGAGTCGACGACGTCCTCGACGGCCAGGTCGAGGTAGCGCGGTTCGACCAGCAGGCGGCGGAGCGACTCGCGGCCGGGGAGTCGCTCGGGCAGACGAGCGGCGAGCGCCTTCCGGGCCACGCCGAGGCGGCCGGTCTGCGGACGATAGACGCCCGCCCCGCCCACGTCGACGGCTCGCCAGTCCCCCCCGTCGGTCCGCATCCGGAGCGTCGGCAGGTCGGCGTCGTCGTGGAGTTCGAGGACGCCCTCGCTCCCGACGAGGCGGAGATAACAGCCGACGAACTCCCGGCCGACGCCGGTGGCGGCCAGCCCGTAGACGCCGTTCTCGTAGCGCCACTGGACGACCGCCTGGTTCTCGTTGTGCGCGCCGAACCAGCGGTTCTCCTCGCGGTAGTCGACGTTGCCGAGCACCCACTCGACGGGCGCGTCCACGTAGTAGTTCGAGAGGTCGAAGGCGTGCGTCCCGGCGTCGAAGAGGTGCTCGCGGCTCCACTCGACCCGCCGCAGGTCGCCGACCGCCCCCGCGTCGAGGAGTTCCTTCGCGCGGCGGAACGGGCGACCGAACCGGAGCTGGTGGTTGATGGTGAGCTGGACCCCCTCACGCTCGCAGACCTCGGCCATCCGCCTGCAGTCGCCCCACGTGTCCGCCATGGGTTTCTCGCAGTGGACCGCCCGGACGTGCCCGCTCTCGGCACAGCCGACGACGATGTCGGCGTGGACACCGGGCGGGACGCAGACGCTCACCACGTCCGGTTCGACGGCGGCGAGCATCGCCTCGTAGTCCTCGAAGACGTGCTCGTCGGGGACGCCGAACTCGTCGGCGAACCGTCGAGCGTTCTCGGGGACGATGTCTGCACAGGCGGTCAGCCGGCACTCGTCGAGGCGCGCGTAGGCGCGCGCGTGTCGGTACGCCATCGCGAAGCCGTCCCGTCCGGGGGCGTCGGGTTCACCCGTGCCGATGAGGGCCACGTCGAGCATTACCCGGGACCAAACGTCCCCACTGCATGAGTATGGGCCGTCTACCGACCCCTCGCGGTCGAGTCACTTCTGCCGAACGGCGGCGCGTTCGGCCGTCGGACGCCGCGAACAGGCATAAGCAAGCTATTACAATGCCCTCGGGAGCACCACGTCGAGACATGAGTGGACGCCGTACCTGCTGTCCGAACCGCCCGTCGACTAGCCTCGCCCGGAGGACCGAATGACCCGCCCCGCGATTCAGCTGTACTCCCTGCGGGACCTCGACGAGCCGCTTCAGGACGTCATCCGCCGCGTTGCCGACGTGGGGTTCGAGGGCATCGAGTTCGCGACCCGGTTCGAGGACGCCGACGTCGAGGCCGTCGCGGACGCCATCGCCCAGACCGGCGTCGAACCGGTCGGCGCGCACATCGGCCTCGACGCCATCGAAGCCGACCCCGCGGAGGTCGCCCGCCGCTACTCGATGGTCGGCTGTGACCGCCTCGTCATCCCGCACCTCCCGCTCGCACACTACCGGACGCCCGACCGCGTCCGGACGCTCGCCCGCCGCCTCGACGCACTCGGGGCGCGACTGGCCGAGCACGACGCGCAACTCGTCTACCACAACCAGGTCCACGACTTCCTGCCCGTCGTGCGACCGGGGGCGCTCGGTCGCCTCCTCACGGCCGTCAACCCGCGCGCCGCGGGCAACAGCAAGCCCCGGACCGCCGTCGGCCTCCTCGGCGACCGACTCTACAGCAAGTACGCCAGCTACCCCCGCGACGTGGACGTCGAGCGGACGGCGTTCGGTCACCTCGTCGCCACCACGGACCCCGAGACGCTCCAGTTCGAGGTGGACGTCGGGTCGGTCGTCGCGGCGGGCTACGACCCGCGCGAGGTGCTGGAGTACGTCGGGACCCGGGCACCGCTCGTCCACGTGAAGGACGTCGCCGTCGACGGCCGACCCGGCCCCCTCAGCGACATGGAGTCGGTCGAACCGGGGACGGGACTGCTCGACATCCCCGCCGCCGTCGAGGCCGCCGAGGACATCGGCGCGGAGTGGGTCGTCTACGAACAGGACAGTCCCGCCGACCCCATCACCACGCTCCGCAACGGGGCCGACGCCCTCGCCCGGGCGACGGGCGTGGCTCGACTCGGCTGAGGACGCGACACGCGACTGTCTTCCCTCTTCCGTGCCACTCGTCCGACGTCGGGCGTCGCCACTCGGCGCAGATGTCCCGTGAGAACGACGCACCCGTCCGGGCGCGTCCCGACCGCCGCCGCGAGTCTCTCTTCCCGCCGGTTCAGTCCCGCAGAGTGAGCACTACCTTCACCACGCCGAGCACTGCCAGTTCGTGGACCCGGTCGGACAGGCCGCCGGTCGCGTCGTCCTCGCGCTCACTCCCTGGGGTTTCGTAGCTCCGGGTGAAGTCGAAGACGTCCGGGTGGAGGTCCCTGATGTCGGTCGCGTAGCGACGGCGGTAGCGGCGCTTGTGGAGGTACTGGCCGAAACTAACGGCGTTGTCGTGGTAGATGACGGGGTCGGGGGAGTACCGGATGGCCTCGCGGTCGTAGCCCGCCCGAACCGCCCGGTAGGTCAACTCGATGCCCTCGTGGCCCGCACGCCCGGTCAGGCGCTCGCTGAACCCGCCCAGTTCGAGGAAGGCCTCCCGGTCGACCGAGCAGTTCCCCTCGATGTTGAGGTAGTAGGGCGCCGGTTCGTCCCCGAGGTCGTAGTGCGACTGCAGGCGGTTGTAGACGCAGTCGGTCGCGGGGTGGACCCGACCGCGGACCGCGAACAGGTCGTTCTCGCGGTGCTCTCGCAGGTGTGAGGCCACGAAGTCCGGGGCCGGGACGGCGTCGTCGTCGAGGAACGTCACCACGTCCGCGGTGGCGAGGCGGGCGCCGACGTTCCGCCCGCGGGTGACGCCGAGGTTCTCGACGGCCTCCGCGTAGGTGCGCACGCTGTCGTACTGCCCGGCGACGTTTACGACCGGCCAGTCGGTCCCGTTGTCGACGACGAGCACCTCGAAGTCGTCGGTGGTCTGCCGGTCGAGCGCCGCGAGGAGCGCTCGCACGTCCTCGCGGTCGGTTCCGTAGGTCACGACGACGACGGAACAGGAGACGGCGGTCGCGGGAGCGAACTCGACGACTCGCTCGATGGCGTCGTCGTCGTTCGCCGGCAGGGGACGCGCCGGGGCGTCGTCGTCGGCCTGGTGGTCGGGGCGGGACTGCAGCACGGACATGGACTACTAATATACAGAGATAGTCATGAGAATGAATCGTATAATCGTACGCTCAGCGACAGTAGGTGGGTGCTACCCGCGTGTGGGTGGACGGGGCGGACACGCCACGAGAGGACACGACGCCAATAACTAACCCCACGTGCTCCGTCCCCCGGACGATGCGCTGGCACCGCACGGTGGCGACGGTCCCCCACGGACTGGTGGCGATTCTGCTCGTCGGGGCGGCCCTCCGGTTTTACGGCCTGGGGGCGGAGGCGCTCTGGACGGACGAACTCATCACGGTCGAGTTCGTCCGCGCGTACTCCCCCCTCGAACTGTTCGTCGCCATCCCGCTGAACCAGCCACACCTCCCGCTGTACTACGTGATCCTCGACCTCTGGGCCGCCATCGGTGGGTTCTCGGCGACGTGGCTCCGCCTGCTGTCGGCGGTGTTCTCCGTCCTCGCCATCCCCGTGATGTACCGCGTCGGCCGGGACCTGTTCGACCACACGGCGGGGATCGTGAGCGCGTTGCTGTTCGCACTCACGCAGTTCCAGGTGTACTACGCACAGGAGGTACGGATGTACAGCCTCGTCGCGTTGCTCTCGCTCGTCTCCCTCTCGCTGTACGTCCGCCTGCTCGGTCGCGGGGGGCGGTGGCGGGCGGCGGGCTACGCGCTCGCGACCATCGCGCTCGCCTACACGCACCCCTTCGGCGTGCTGGTCGCGTTCGCGGAGGGCCTGTACGTGCTGGCGGCGTTGCGGGCCGGCACGGTGCGCCTCGACCGGCCGCACCTCGGCGCGGCGGCTGCCGTGACGCTCGCGATTCTCCCCCTGCTCGCGGGGCTGGTGTACAAGCTCGCGAGCTTCGGCGGGGCGTCGGCGCTCCCCTACATCCCGCCGCCGACGCCCGCCGTGGTGTTCGCCGTCTTCACGGGCTACTTCGCGGAGACGTCCATCGAGGCGGCGGTCGCCTTCGTCGCCCTCCTGACCGGGGGGCTGCTCGTCCTCGGCGTCACGGACGGCCGTGTCACGGAGGCGCTCGACTCGAACCCGGCGACGGCACTCGGGACGCTCGCGGACCGCCTGTCGCCGACCGACGACCACGGCGTCCACCTGCTGGCCGTCTGGGTGCTGGCGACGTTCTTCCTGCCCATCGTCGTCTCCTACCTGCTCCTGCCAGTGTTCTGGCCGCGCTACACGCTCCCGGCGGCGCTCGGGTTCTACCTGCTCGTCGGACGCGGCGTCACCCGCGTCCGGCGCTCGCACCTGCAGGTCGGCCTCGTCGTGTTGCTCGTCGTCGCAGTCGCGCCCACGACGGCGTTCGAACTCACGACTGACACGAAAGAGCAGTGGGACGAGGCCACCGCGGACATCGAGTCGCGGGCCGACCCCGGGGCGCTGGTCCTCGTCAGCGACCTCATCACCGAACGCGGGGTCGAACACTACCGGACGCGCTCGGACATCCAAGTCGAGGGCGTGACCGCCGCCGGGTCGGGGACGGGCCGGGACCCCGTGACAGACGCGGAACTCGAGCGGACGCTCGCGGGCCACGACGAGGTGTGGCTCGTGCTCTCACACACCAACGAACGGTCCGACGAACGGTTGAAGGCCGCCGTGAGCGACGGGCGCGTGCTGAAATACGAGCGTAACTACGTCGGAATCGAGGTCTACCGCTACGAACGGCCCGATGACGGCGGATGACGGGAATCGACGGACTGACCCGCCGACCGGGTCTCGCCGGACTGTCCCAACAGCCGACTGGCAGTATTGAAACTGTTTCACCACGCCGGGAGTATCTCACACCTCTAAACACTCGTCGCGAGTGGGGTACGACACGGCCGACGGCCGTGGCGCTCCCGCCCGCAGGACGTGGGCGGCCACGGACGACACCGCCCGCCCGAGACACACCATGACCGCACAACTGACCGGGGCTCCAGCGCGGACCGACGAGCGACAGACGACGGACACTCTGTTCGTCTCCGTCATCGTCCCGGTGTACAACGACCCGGAAGGGGTACGCGTGACCTTGGAGTCGCTGACCGAACAGACGTACGGGAACTACGAGATCATCGTCGTCGACAACCGCTCGACGGACGATACCCGCGACGTCGCCGCCGAGTTCGCCGACCGGTTCGACACCGTGACGGTGCTCGACGAGCGCCGCGAGCAGAGTTCGTACGCGGCGCGGGTACGGGGCATCCGGTACGCCTCTGGCGACGTCTTCGCGTTCATCGACGCCGACATGACCGTCGAGCGCAACTGGCTCGACGCCGCTATCGAGCGGATGGACGACGACGGACTGGACTACATGGCGTGTAACGTCCAGCTGTACACGCCCGGCGAGGAATCGCTCGTCGGCAAGTACAACCGACTCAACGGGTTCCCTATCGACCGCTACATCTCCACGTTCCACTTCGCGCCGACGTGTTGCCTGTTCGTCCGCCGGGAGGTCATCGAGACGGTCGGACCCTTCGACACGCGCTTCGTCTCCAGTGGCGACCGGGAGTTCGGTCACCGCGTCCACGCGGCCGGCTTCGACCTCGGGTACGCCGAGGACGTCCCGATGTACCACCCGACGCGGACGACGCTCTCCGCACTCGTCAAGAAGGCCGTCCGCATCGGGCGCGGGAAACAGCAACTGCGCCAGTACTACCCCGAGCGCTACGGCAACCCCGCGCTCATCGTGTTCTACCCCGGGCTGTACAGCCCGACGCCGCCGGGCCGCCTCGGCGACGTCTTCCGCGGGTGGGACCGCCTCGACACGAGCGAGAAGGTCGCCTTCTACTTCCTCACCTACGGCCTGAAGCTCACCAACGCCTACGGGACGGTCCGCGAGACCGTCGAGCGGTTCCTCGGTCTCGACTGATAGCCACCCCCGGCTCGCGACGTTCGGTCGGTTTATACGCTCCATAACAAGATAGCGGACGCTCGTTCTCCCGTGCAATGATACGACTGCCGTCGAAGCGACGCATCGGCGACCGACCATCGCGGGTGGTCGCGTGAGCGACCTTCGCATCGGACTCCTCGGCGTGGGCAACATCGGTACGGTCCACCTCCAGTCCACGCGCGGCATCGAGGGCGTGGACGTGGTCGCCGCCGCCGACGCCGTCCCCGGTAACCGCAAGCGTGCAGAGCGTCTCGGCGTCGACCGCACCTACGACGACTTCACCGACTGCCTGCAGAATGAGGACCTCGACGCCGCCATCGTCGCCCTCCCGCCGTTCCTCCACGCCGACGCCACCGTCGCCGCCGCGGAGGCCGGCTGTCACGTCTTCGTCGAGAAACCCTTCGCCCGCACCGTCGCGGAGGGCGAACGGATGCTGGAGGCGGCCGACAACGCGGGCGTCTCCATCGGCGTCGACCACACCATCCGCTACCAGCCCGAAGTCCAGCGCCTGAAGGAACTGTACGACGAGGGCCGCATCGGGCACGTCCCCGTCGCGTCCATCTCGCGCATCAACAACGGGCCGTTCTCGGCCCCGCCCGCGAGACAGGGCGTCTCGTCGTGGCAACTCGACCCCACCGCGACCGGCGGTGGCGCGCTGATGGACCTCGGCGTCCACCTGCTGGACGTCCTCGAGTGGTTCTTCGGCGACCTCTCAGTCGAGTACGCCCACGTCGAGTCGGGCCTCGACCTGCCCTACGAGGACACCGCGACGGTGGTCGTCCGGGGCGCGGAGTCCGGGACGACGGCGACGCTCACCGCCGGCTTCTTCCAGTGGGAGGAGCCGCCGAACGTGACCGGGAACTTCCGGCTGGACGGCGTGGCCGACTCGCTCGTCAGCGACGACTACATGCCGAAACGGTTCGTCTCGCACGCGGCGAAGTCCGCGCTGGAGAACCTCACCCGGAGGGTGCGCGGCGAGACGCCCCACTACTTCAAGCCGACGTACTACTACCAGGCGCACTACCACGCCCTCTCGGACTTCTGTGACGCCGTCCGGGCCGGCGAGACGCCGCCGGTCGACGGGGCCTGCGGCCTGCGGATGGTCGAACACGTCGCGGAGGCCTACCGGCAGGCGGGTGTCGAACCCGCGGCCGTGGAGGTGGACCGATGACGGAGGACTTCGTCGCCGGGCGGCGCTGTGACACCACCACCCCGGCCATCGGCGCGGCCGTGACGGAACTGGTCGAGGAGTGCTCCCCCGACCTCGGCGGGCGCGTCCTCGTCCTCCCGGACGCCCACTACCCCTTCCACCCCTCGACGGGCGCAGTCACGAATCCCGACACCGTCGAGATGCTCGTGGAGACACTGACGAGTCGCGGCGCGGACGTCACGCTCTGTCTGCCCGAGACGCCGTGGGTCGACGGGACCGACTGCACGACGTACCTCGGCTACGACGCCATCGTGGACCGCACCGGCGTCGAGACGCTCGCCCTCGGCGACGCGCCGACCGTCGAGCGCCGGGTCCACATCGACGATCGGACCGTCGACGTGGAGGTGCCGGAGGCCCTCGAAGCCGACCCGCTGGTCGTCGTCCCCACGCTCAGAACGGACCCCGACCGCTCACTGGTCGCCACGCTCGTGACGACGGCGATGGGCGCGTACGGGGTGAGCGAGGCGGACCTCACGCCCGACGAGGTCGTGGCCGCGACGGCCGTCTGCGACCCCGCGTTCACCCTGCTCGACGGCACGTACACCTACACGGGCGCGCCGCATCGCTCGCGGTTCCTCGTCGCCGGGACGGACGCCCCCGCCGTGGACCGGGCGGCCGCCACGCTGGTCGGGAAGACGCCCGCCGACATCCCCTATCTCGCGCCGTTCGGGCTCGGGCGCGAACCGGTCGACGGATTCGACCTGGAGGAACTCGCCGCCTCCCTGCCCAACGAGGAACCGGCCCCCGACATGAGCGACTCCGGGGGACCGGCCGCGATGGGCTACCGTCTCTACGCCCGCGTCACGGGTGACCTCGTCCCGCCGCAGTTCATGGGTGAGGAGGATGGCTGAGGACCGCGCGCTCGTCACGGGCGCGACGGGCTTTCTCGGGTCACACCTGTGTGAACGGCTCGCCGCCGACGGCTGGTCGGTGACGGCGACGAAGCGGGCCAGTTCCGACACGAGCGCCCTCGACGACGTCGACGTCGAGTGGGTCGAGGCCGACACGCTGGACGAACGCGCGGTACGCGAGGCCGTCTCGGGCCACGACCGGGTGTTCCACCTCGCGGGCATCGGCCTCCAGTCCGCCGACGCGGAGACCGTCGAACGCGTCAATCGGGAGGGGACGCGGAACCTGCTCGAAGCCGCCCACGAGGAGGGCGTCGACCGCGTCGTCTTCACGAGCACGGCGGGCACCCGCCGGAAGGCGGGCGGCATCGCCACCGAGGCGGACGTAGCCGACCCCATCGGGGCCTACCAGCGCGGCAAGGCCGCCGCCGAGGACCTGTGCGACGAGTACGGCGAGCGGGGTCTCGACGTCGTCACCGTCCACCCCACCTCCATCTTCGGCCCGCGCGACGAGAACTTCACCGGGCGCTTCCTCACGATGGCCAGCGATCCGAAACTCGCCGTCCACCCGCCCGGGGGGGCGAGTTTCGTCGGCGTCGAGGACGCCGTCTCGGGGACCATCGCCGCCATGGAACGCGGCGGGGCCGGCGAGCACTACCTGCTGGCCGGCGAGAACCTGCGCTTCGGCGAGGCGCTCGACGTCATCGCCCGCGAGATAGACGGGCACGCGCCGCTCGCGGAGGTGCCGCCACAGATAATCCGCATGGCCGGACCGGTCGTCGGGCAGGTCAACGCCCGCCTCGGGACGCGCATGTTCCCGTTCGACGCGGAGATGGCCCGCCTCTCGACGCAGGAACTGTTCTACAGCCCGCGAAAGGCACAGCGGGAGCTGGGGTACAGCTACCGACCGCTCCGTGAACTCGTCGCTCCGGCGTGGGAGTGGTTCAAAAGCGCCGAAGGTCGGTAGCCACCTCCTGGCAAGAGGCGGGTACCCCCTCGCTCGGACGCCACAGCGGAACGCTTCCCGGGCCCGCAGTACGAATTGGTTGGCACACGAACTGGCACGCGAACCGGGGAAGCTACTCTTTGTTTCATCCATCGGGTATTAAATCTTCGGCCGCCATACGAGGGGGTCCGACCGAGAACCGCCGGCAGACGGCGCGGTGCACACTGCTACCGTCCCCGTCGGTCGCCGGGGTCAGTTCGCGTTCAGCGAGTCGACGAGGTGCTCGCCGTCTGTCTCTGGGGCCACCTCGGTCCCAGCCCGGCGGTTCAACTCGGCCCAGACGGTGAGGAACTCGCTAAAGAGGTTCTCCGGGAGGCGCAACTGGAGGTCGACGACCGGGTCGCCCTCGCCGTCGGACTCGACGACGGTGAACGTGGGGACGCCGTCGTCGTCGGTTGGCGGGTCGTCCGTCCGGACCTCGATGCCGTCGGGGCCGAGGGACACGTCGATGTGTTCGACGGCGGTAGTGTACTCCTTGCCGCCGGAGACGGCCTTCGAGTCGATACGGGTGTGTTCGTCGAGGAGGCCGGCGCTCATCAGTCGGTTGAGTCGGCGGTAGATGGTCGCCTCGGAGACGCCACAGCGGTCGGCCAGTTCACCGACGCTCCGGGCGTCGACGGCGCAGGCGGACAGAATCGCCCGCGAGACGTCGTCCCCGAGGTGGTCGAGGACCGCCGCTCCGGATTCGGTGTGCTCGTCGGTCATGCTACCGCACCGTGCACCCGGAGGGCTTATGTATATATATCATTGTGCGACTGTCACGAGCGGTGACTGCTTTCGGTAGCCCGCCCCTGAACTCAGGGAGTGAGTGGCGTCCCGTCCACATAAATCACGGGGAGACGTTCGACCGACGGTAGGAATCTCCTACCGGCCGTCTGTGGCCGCCTCGCGCAGGAGTTCCCAGTCGGCGTCGAGTTCGAAGGCGTCGAACCCCGCGTTCTCCGGGTAGGCCGTGAGGACGACGTGGGTGGCGCGGTCGGTGAGGTACTCGGCCAGTCGGAGGAGGGCGTCGTTGGCGAGGGCGCCGAGGCGGTCGACCAGCAACACGGGCGTCCGGTCGGCCACGTCGAACGCCTCGAACCCGGCGAGACAGACCAGCAGACCGAGCAGTTCCACCTCGCTCTCGCTGAGGGCGTCGAGGCTCGCCCGCCGACCGTCGCGGGCCACCACGAGGTCGAAGTCGGGCGTGAGCCGTGCGGCCTCGAACCCCACGTCGAAGCGGGCCAGCACCTCAGAGACCGCCGCGTCGAACTCCTCGCGGGCGCGACGGCGCGTCCGGTCACGCCGCTCCCGGAGGTCGCGTATCTCCTCGCTCAGGGCGTCCCGCCGGGTCTGGAGGCGGTCCCGTCGCTCGGCGGCGGCCTCCGCGCGGTCGATGTCGGCTTCCACGTCGGCGAGCGTCGACTCGTGGTACTTGATGTCGCTCTCGAGGTCGGTGACGGCGTCCGCTGCCGTCGACACCGTCGCCGCTATCTCCTCGACTCGGGCGCCGAGCCGGTCGACCTCCTCGCGGGCGCGTTCGAGGCTGTGGATCCGGTCTGTGAGCGTCGACTCGACCTCCTCGACGCGTTCGGTGAGGTCTCCCACCTCGCGGCGGTGGTCGCGGCGGCGGCGGCGGGCCTCCGCGAGTTCGGTCACCCGGTCGCGGTCGTCGGCGATGGCGGCCTCGAGAGTCACGACCCGGTCGGCGAGCCCCTCGACGCGCTCTTCGACCGCCGAACGCTCGACGGCCTCCCCGCAGAGCCAGCAGTCGACGCCGTCGTCCGCCAGTCCGTGGTCGACGCTCGTAAGGAGGTCGACGCGCCCCTCGTCGAGGACCTGCTTGTTCGCGGCGTACACCGACCGGAGCAGTTCCACGTCGCGTTCGCGCTCCTCGACCCGGTCGCGGGCGGCGGCCAGTTCCGCCTCGACGCCCTCGTCGACCGGCACCTCGCGCTCGCGGAGGGCCGCGAGTTCCTCGCGGAGTTCGTCGAGGCGGTCGCGGGTCCGGTCGACGGTCGCCGCGAGTCGGTCGCGGCGGTCTGCCACCCGGTCGCGCTCGGCCCGGACCTCGCCGAGTTCGGCGCGGTCGGCGGCCGACGCGTCGTCGGGGAGGGCCGCGCGCTCCTCGCGGAGGGCGTCGAGGTCCGCGTCGAGCCGCCTGCGGCGCTCGACCAGGTCCGGGAGGCGGTCCGCGGCGCGGTCGGCCTCGCGCAGTTCGGCGTCGACCCGGTCGCGTTCGGCGCGACGCTCCGCGACCTGCCGGTCGACGTCCTCCAGCGCGAGCGGGCGGGTCAGCAGCGGTTCGAGGTTCTCGCCGGCGCGGACGGCCCGGCGGACGGGGTTGTCCTCGCCGAGGAACGCGAACAGTTCGGCACAGGCCCGGTCCACCTCGTCCGCGAGGAGGGGGTCGCCGGCCAGTTCGACGCCCTCGCCGGTTTCGGGTCGGGAGAGGTCGAGCGTCGTCCTGCCGGTGTGGGTGTCACAGACGACGCGCCCCCTGTCGCGGCCGTCCGAGAGCGCCCGTCGGGTGCCGGCGGCCGTCTCGATAGCTCGCAGGAAACTCGTCTTGCCCCGACTGTTCGTCCCGCGGACGACGGTCACGCCGGGCGGGAGGGTGGCGGCACCCTTCCTGATGCCGCCGATGTTCTCGACGGTCAGTTCGAGGGACACTGCTCTTCCCTCTCTTCGTGGTGGCGTTTGCAGACGTACCCGCGGGCGAGTGCGTCCCCGATGCGGACGCGCGTGGGGCAGTCGGGACACGACAGGAGGACGTGGATGTCCACGTCCGACTCGTCCCCGCCGACGACCTGCCCCTTGTTGGCGAGCGACCGCAGGGCGTCGCTCGCCTTCTCGCGGGCCCGGTCGCGGGCGATGCGGACGCTCTCTCGCTCCCACTCCGTCGTGGCCGCCGTCTCCTTCTGTGCGCCCAGACAGTCGTTCAGGTGGCGGCGCATCGTGCTCCACGACAGGAACTCCCCGCGGAGCCAGTCGGGGTCGATGCCCGCCTCGTGGAGCGACACCTCGAGTTCCGCGCGTTCGACGGTGTCGTCGCCGGTCAGCAGGGCGTACTCGTCGTCCAGTCGCCCCGCGACGGTCTCGCGTCCCCGCTCGTCGTACACCCGGTTCAGGAGTCGCCCGTTCAGCCAGTCGGTCAGCGTCCGGTAACCCGCCGGCCGTCGCCCGTCGCTCCCGACCCAGCGCGCCCGGAGGTAGTCGTCGACGTCCCCGCCGGGGGCGACTGCGTGCAGGTCGTGGCGGTCGACCAGTCGCTCGATCTTGCAGGTTTCTCTCATCGCGTTCGTCGAAGAATGGTAAGATTACATGACTATAAGCGTTTCCGCACTGTGTGTGGCACCGGTCGGTCGGTGGGTGGAGAGACACGTGACACACACTAAGGGTGTGTCACGAGCGGATGTGTGGTGGAGAAGCTTCCCCCGCGTGGGCCGCCCACCGTCTCGCGACTTACTCGACGGTGACGCTCTTCGCGAGGTTGCGCGGCTTGTCGATGGGCCGTCCGAGCAGGTCCGCGGCGTGGTACGAGACGAGCTGGAGCTGGACGTTCGCGAGGATGCCGCCCACCTCGGGGTGGCTCTCGGGGATGGTGAGCACGTAGTCGGCGAAGCCCACCTTGTCGGCCTTCGAGGGGGGTGCGACGACGATGACGGGCGCGTCGCGCGCCTGTACCTCCTTCAGGTTGCCGATGGTCTTCGTCTCGTCCTCGCCCGTCAGCACGCCGAAGACGGGCGTCTCGTCCGTCACGAGCGCGAGCGGGCCGTGTTTCAGTTCGCTGGCGGCGAACCCCTCGGCGTGTTCGTACGTGATCTCCTTGAACTTCAGCGCCCCCTCCAGCGCGACGGGGTAGGCCGCCCGGCGTCCGATGAAGAAGTACGCGTCACACCCGTAGAGCGCCTCTGCGACCTCGCGGGCGGGCGACTCGTCGAGGATGCGCTGGACGTCGCCGGGGAGGTCCGAGAGAGCGTCGAGCAGCGCGCGGGTGTCGGCACTCGCCACGCCGGTGACGTCCTCGGCGACCCGTTCGGCGACCAGCGACAGCGTGGCGACCTGCGAGGAGAACGTCTTGGTGGCCGCGACGCCGATCTCGGGACCGGCACGGATGAACAGCGAGTCGTCGCACTCCCGGGTCACCGACGATCCGACGACGTTCGTCACCGCGAGGGTGCGCGCGCCGCCGTCGCGGGCCCGCCGGACGGCGTTCATCGTGTCGGCGGTCTCGCCGCTCTGGGTGACCGCGACGACGAGGGTGTCCGCGGACATGGGCGGCGGGGAGTCGGCGTACTCGCCGGCCATGTAGGCGTTGGCCGTGACGCCACGCCCCGAGAGCATCGACGCCGCGTACATCGCCGCGTGGTGGGAGGTGCCCATCGCGACGAACTGCACCTGCTCGACGTCCGCGAAGGCGCCGGGAGGGAACTCCTCCAGGGTCACCGTACCGGCGAGCGACTCGACGCGCCCCTGGAGGGTCTGGCGCAGGGACGCGGGCTGTTCGTGTATCTCCTTCAGCATGTAGTGGGGGTAGCCGGACTTGCCCGCGGCCTCCGGCTCCCAGTCGACCGTCTCGACGGGGCGAGCCAGCGGGACGCCGGAGCAGTCCGTGACCGTGTAGCCGTCGGGCCGGACGACGACGATGTCGCCGTCCTCGAGATAGACGACCTCGTCGGTGAACTCACGGAAGGCGGGGACGTCGCTGGCGAGGAAGTACCGTCCCTCGGCCTGCCCGAGGACGAGCGGCGACCCCTGTCGGGCCGCGTAGACGACCTCCGTCTCGTCGACGAGACACGCGATGGCGTAGCTCCCCTCGAGGCGGGAGACGGCCGCGCGGAACGCGCTCTCGGGGTTCTCGTGGCGCTCCAGTTCGGCCTCGATGAGGTGCGGGACGACCTCCGTGTCGGTCTCGCTGTGGAACTCGTGGCCCGTGGCGCTGAGTTCCTCGCGGAGCGTCTCGTAGTTCTCGATGATGCCGTTGTGGACGACGGCCACCCGTCCGGTGCAGTCGGTGTGCGGGTGGGCGTTCTCGTCCGTCGGCGGGCCGTGCGTCGACCACCGGGTGTGGCCGATGCCGATGGTGCCGGTGGGCCGTTCGGTGCCGAGCGCCTCGCGGAGGCGTTCGAGTTCGCCCTCGCGTTTGACGACCCGGAGGCCGCGTCCGTTCTTGACCGCGATGCCGGCCGAGTCGTACCCCCGGTACTCGAGGTTCGCCAGTCCGGTGAGGAGGCCGCCGACGGCGTCGTCGGTACCGACGTACGCGGTGATGCCGCACATCAGTTGCCTCCCCCGTGCCCGTCACGTGTGCCGTCCGTGGTGTCGTGGGAGTCGACACCCCGTCCAATCGTCGTGTCCCGAGGGAACATGGTCAGTCGGAGGTACAGACAGTCTCCTCTGCCTTTGTTAGCGACGTGTTGAATCGGCGATGGGAACTGTCAGTACCTCACTAACCGGCCCTTCGACCGCACGGCTGGTCGGCGGTGAGAACGGAGACGGCACCGAGAGAGGAAGAGGGGGTGTTCAGGACGCGCTCTCGCCCGCCGAGAGACGTGCGCGCAGGGCGAGGAACGAGTCGAACAGGTCGTAGTCGTCCCCGGTGTGGACCTGGTCGCCGGCGACGAACAGCAGCGCCAGCGTGCTCACCAGCGCCCACCCCAGCGCGGGGACGGCGGCGAGCGGGCCCAGTCCGAGGACGCCCGCCGGAACGACCACGCCGACTGCGAGTGCGACGGCGAGGCTCCGAGCGGAGACGTCGGTCGTCTCGTCGCTGTCGGGAGTCAGGTAAGGACCCAGTTCGGCCGCGGCCTCGCGCAGGGCGATGGTGCCGCGGTGTTTGTCGAACTCGACGATACCAGCGTCGTCCATCTTCGGGAGGTGACACTGGTAGAGGCCAATGTACACGCGCTTGCGCTGGGAGGACGACAGCGCGGCGACCTCGATTTCGTTCTCGAGGGCGGCGATGTGCTCGGCGAGTTCGCCGATGTTGGCGGAGCCGTCGTGGTTCCAGAGGTACTGGAGGATGTCGCGTCGACGACGGTTCTTCAATATCTCGAAGACCGTATCGAGCGACAGGTCGGCCGACGCGCCCTGTGGCTCGTCGGACCCCGCCGCTACCGCGTTCGGCGTCTCGATTTCGGATGTGCTCATTGTTTACCACCTGTGGCTGGCCGCACCGTCGGGTCGGACGTCGACGGACTCGCGACCCGTCACGGACCGTTATACAGGACGTATCAGCGGGTTACGCGCCGCGATACGGCTGCTCACCAGTGCATCCCCACGATGCTGCGTCAGCTGTAGCTATGTATATCGTGAATAGCTTAATAAGTAACTGATTTATGCAGAGTTTGCAACCGGCCCCGCGCCGGTTGCAGATTCTGCGAAAGATATGCAGTCAGTGCGAGATATGGCAGCGGCTTTCAGGGATATTAACCGGTTAAAAACCACTGTACAGGGGTCGATAGTCACGGTATCGGAGGTCTATCCCGGCGGGTCGTGACGCTCAAAGTCACGTTCATGGGTCGGGTAAATTACGAGATACTGCCTCCCGTGGTATGTGGTCTCACGCGACGAGGTCAGTCAATCCAGCCGTTAACCCGACCGTCGGGGCGTATCCGAGGCGGTCTCTCGCCTTCGAGATGTCCGCCCGACTGGCGGTGACGTCGTCCGTACCGTCGGACACGCTGAGGAGGTCGCCGGGCGCACCCGTCAGGTCGCAGACGAGGCGCGCGAGGTCGAGGAGCGTCGTGCTCCGCCCGGTGCCGACGTTGAACGCCTCACCGACGGCGTCGGTGGTCGCCGCCAGTAGCGTCGCCGCGACCACGTCGCTGACGTGGACGAAGTCGCGGACCTGCGACCCGTCGCCCGCCACGGTCAGCGGCTGGCCGGCGCAGGCCTGTTCGAGGAACGTCGTGATGACGCTGCTGTACTCGGCACACGCCTGCCGCGGGCCGTAGACGTTGAAGTAGCGCAGCACGACCGTCTCCAGACCGTAGCGCTCGTAGTACCGCCGGGCCGCGCAGTCGACGGCGCACTTCTCGGCCCCGTAGGCCGACAGCGGCGAGAGGGGGGCCTCCTCGCAGACCGGGAGAGCCTCCGGGTCGCCGTACACCGCGGTGCTGGAGGCGACGACGACGCGGGCGTCCTCCTCGCGGGCGCGCTCGAACAGATCCAGCGTCGCCCGGTCGAGGGCGCACGGCCCGTCGGCGGGGGTGTCGGCGGCCCCGCTGGCCGCGAGGTGGAACACCACGTCGACGCCGCCCATCGCGCGAGCGAGGGTGTCGCCGTCACAGAGGCTCCCCTCGATGAACGTCGCGTCCGGGTGGAGGTACTCGCGTCGTCCCCGGGAGAGGTCGTCGACCACGCGCACCTCGCAGTCCGCGGCGAGCGCCTCGACCAGGTGGCTCCCGATGAACCCGGCGCCGCCGGTGACGAGCACCGTCCGTCCCCGGAGAGCAGCGGTTCCCATGCTGTCGTCCCTAGAGCGATACTGGAGGCTTTGTTATGTGTCTACTACTCGTGAGGTTCGTGCGACAGGACGCCCGCCGGAAGGCCGGGGGCGAGCGGCGACGACGACCCGCGCAGCACAGGAGGGACCGCCCCTGACCCGAATTAGGACGGTTATTACAACAGTCCTGTGGGACCGAACGAGGAGCATGCAACCCTCGACGCAGGCGGCGGACGCGACCCGCGATGCGGACGGTTCCCTTCGGTTCCGTCACGAACGCATCGACGACAACCCGCCGTCGGGCCAGCTCAGCCAGTGTCTCACGACCGACCTGACGGGCAACGGCCGCCCCGACATCATCGTGACGACGCTCGGTGCCCGACCCGAGTTCTCCGTCGCCGGCAAGAGCATCAAGCCCCGCAGCATGCCGTGGTTCAACCGCCTCTACGCCCAACTCGAGACCAACGTCTTCTGGTACGAGAACCCCGGCTGGGAGCGCCACACCCTCGCCAGCGAGAAGAACCTCCACCTCAGCATCGGTGCCGACCTCTACGACCTCGACGGCGACGGCCGACTCGACCTCATCGCCGGCCAGAGCTACCAGGCCAACGATATCTACTGGTTCCGCCAGCCCGAGGACCCCCGCGACCCGTGGGAGAAACACGTCGTCTCCAGTCGCTTTCAGAAGTACCACGACCTGACGATGGGCGACGTGGACAACGACGGCGAACCCGAACTCGTCGGCCTCTCGCAGGAGGCCGAGACGGTGTTCTACTACGACCTGCCCGCGGACCCGACGGTCCAGCCGTGGCCCGACGAGCACTGTCACGTCATCGACGAGGGCATCTCGCTAGAGGGGATGTGGGTCGGCGACGTCGACGGCGACGGCCTGAACGAACTCGTCGCCGGGCCGCACATCTACCGCCTGCGCGACGGCGAGTGGGACCGCGAGGACATCGCGAGCGGGTGGGACTACACCCGCGTGGCGGTGGCCGACATCGACGGCGACGACGAACCCGAGATCGTCCTCAGCGAGGGTGACTCGCCGCTGTTCGGCACCCACCTCGGTCGCGTCGCGTGGTTCGACGGACCCGACTGGAAGATGCACCTCCTGCAGGACGACCTCTACTGCCCGCACAGCCTCCAGACCGCCGACTTCACGGGCGACGGTACGCTCGACATCTACGTCGGCGAGATGGGCCACCGCGACAACGACAGCCCCCGCGGGTTCGTCCACGTCAATCAGGGCGACGGCACCTTCGAGCAGTACTGCATCTCCGAGGGCATCGGCGTCCACGAGGCCAAGGCCGTGGACATGAACGACGACGGGCGGACGGACATCGTCTCGAAGTCCTACGGTCCCGCCCACCACGTCGACGTCTGGTACAACGGCTCGTACTGACCCCGCATCCCCCGCACCACAACCGTTACGCCCTCGGTGGCCGACCGGTCGTCCAATGAGCGTACCCCGCGGGGCGACGGTCCCGGGCGAGGCCGGCGGCGGCGACCCGGTCGCCCCCCGCGGGGCACTCGCCATCGTCGTCGCCATCGTCTTCGTCGACCTGCTGGGGTTCGGCATCGTCATCCCCATCCTCCCGTTCTACGTCCGCAGTTTCGCCGTCAGCGACGTGTTCATCGGCCTGCTGGCGGCCTCCTACTCGGTCATGCAGTTCCTCTCCGCGCCGTACCTCGGGCGCCTCTCGGACAGTCGGGGGCGCCGTCCCGTCCTCGTCCTCTCGCTGGCGGGCAACACCGCGGCGTGGGCCGTCTTCGGCCTCGCGGGCGAACTGGGCGACTCGTTCGGGCTGGGCGTCGGCGTCGGAACCCTCTTCGCGGCGCGGATGCTCGCGGGCGCGATGGGCGGGAACATCGCCACCGCGCAGGCGTACATCGCCGACGTGACGCCCCGCGAACGCCGGGCGGGCGCGCTCGGCCTCATCGGCGCGTCGTTCTCGCTGGGGTTCATCTTCGGCCCGGCGCTGGGCGGTCTGCTCGCGAGCGACCCCACCGTGGCCGTCGCGAGCGACATCCTCCCTGCAGTCGTCCCCGCCAACCGCTTCTCGCTGCCGAGTTTTGGGGCGGCGTTTCTCAGCCTGCTCGCACTCCTCGGCGCGTTGTTCTTCCTGCCCGAACCCGACCGGACGCGGACGAGTCGGCGCACGACCCTCGTGGGCCAGTTCCGCGAGGCGCTGGCCGACGACGACCTGCGGGGACTGGTCGTCGCCTTCTTCCTCGTCTCGGTGGCCTTCTCGGGCATCCAGGTCATGTTCATCCCCTTCGCGGCGGACGTCTACGGCTACGACGCGGCGCAGACGGCGCTCTTGCTCACGTACATCGGCGTCCTCGGCGTCGTCAACCAGGGCGTCCTCGTCGGCCGTCTCGCCCGGCGCTACGACGAGGCGTTGCTGGCCATCGTCGGCGCGAGCGTCCTCGTCGTCGCCCTCGGGAGCCTCCCGTTCTCCCCGAACCTGGGGAGCGTCCTGCCCGCGCTCGCAGGCCTCGAGGGAGCGGTGGTGGCGCTGCTGGGCGTGCTGGCGCTGCTCTCGTTCGGCAACAGCCTCCTGACCGTCTCGCTGACCACGCTCGTCTCGAAGCGCGCCAGCGCGGAGGGACAGGGCACCGCCTTCGGCGTCACGCAGGGCGCGGGGAGCCTCGGACGGACCGTCGGCCCGCCCGCGATGGCCGCGCTGTACGCGCTGGCGGCCTACTGGTCGCCGTTCGTCGCCGGTGCGCTCCTCGTCGTCCCCATCGTCGCCCTGCTCGTCGGCGGCGCGCGGGCACGGGGACTCCTTGACCCGACCTGACCCGGCTGATTCGCGGGTCGGTCGTGTACAGCGGGTGCACGACTGCACAGTACTTACGATCATCTGTCACGTCTTCCCCCTGCGGTGGTCGCCGCAGTGTCGGAGTCACGGGCGAGAGATGTGTGGACGGGTGGTCACCACGGCGGGTGCGTGTGTGTCAGAGGCGCACGACCGGGCGACCGAGTACGGGCCGCAGAAGAGAGAGGGGACGCCCCCATCGAGGGCGGAGTCAGAGGTAGCCGAGGAAGAAGGCCACCGCCGCGCCGGCGGCGAGGAAGCCGCCGTACAGCAGGAGGTTCATCCGGATGAGCGAGAGCGCCGCGCCGAGGCTGTCGTCGCGCGTGACGTTCGCCCCGCTATTCGCCGAGACGCGGCGGTGGAGGACGACGTGGGCGGCGACGTACGCGACGGCCACCAGCGCGAAGACGCCGAGCGTTCCGAGGACGACGGTCCCCATCTCGAGGACGACGCCCACGACCAGCGCGATGACCGCCACCGCGAACGCGGCGTTCATGCCGACGGTCAACCGGCGGGCGGTCGCGATGTCCGAGTTCGACATACCTGAGCGTGGCAGAACGCCGAACATAACGGTTTTCGTTCGCGTGTGGCCGTGGGACGCGCTGTCGAACCGCTGGCTCGCGCGAGTGAGGACACCGCCGCGAACGGAGGTTGGAGCGCCCACGGACGAAGGGTCGGGGGCCCGCGGCAGGTCGAAGGAGGTGGCCGGGGGATCCGAAGCGGGGGCCACCGGGAGGGCCGAAGGGGGACGGATGACAGCGAGTGACTCTATCACACGGAGTGTCATAATCGCGCCGGAGCGTCAAACGGACGTTTCAGTCACTCAGCGCCACTCGTCGGTGTCGACGAGGCAGTCGTCGGAGACGGTGAGCCAGCGCGAGGCCAGCGCCAGCCCCGTCGCGTCCGACTCGCAGATGGTGATGAGGGAGGGGTCGTCGGGGTCTTCCATCTGGACGAGGCCCGCCGGGACCAGGAGGTGTTCGGCGCTCATCGCTCGTCGCCCCCCTCGCTCAGCGGGCCGTCCTCGGCGAACTCGACGCAGGTGCGGAGCTCTGCGCCGATGATGGCCGCGCGGTTGGAGAACTCGGCGGCGTCGCCGTCGGTGATGACGCCGTCGGACCACAGGTCGTCGATGACGTCGTGGAGGTCGGTCGTGGTTCGGTCGACGGCCGCCAGCACGTCGGTCGGGTCCTCGCTCATGGGTACAGAACAGGGTAGAACACTGCTACGGATGCCGATTACAGGTACAGGCGTTCCGGCTCTGAGAGGGAGCGGCTAGGTGTGTAGTCCTGTCCACACGTTCGCGTACTTCGTCGCGTAGAGAGTTTCACGGGATCAAATGCGTGCGGTCGCGAGAGCGAGTACCGTCCGTCAGTCGGCGGTGGTCGGGGTCCCGGCGGCGACCCCGTCGGTTCCAGTGTCGGTGGTGGTGGGCCTGACCCGCGAGAGGCGCATCGCGTTGCCGGTCACGAGCAGGGTCATCCCGGCGTCGCCCAGCAGGACGGCCGCCCAGATGGGGACGTAGCCGAACGGGACGGCGAGCGCGAGTGCGGCCTTCGCGCCGAGGCTGACCCAGACGTTCTGCCGGATGACGCCGTTAGCCCGCGACGAGAGGTCGTAGAGGTACGGTAGTTTCGCCACGTCGTCGCCCATCAGCGCGATGTCCGCCGTCTCGAGGGCGGCGTCGGTGCCCGCCGCGCCCATGGCGATACCCACGTCCGCGGTGGCGAGGGCGGGCGCGTCGTTGATGCCGTCGCCGACCATCGCCACCGTCCCGTACTCGGCGCGGAGGGCCTCGACGGCCTCCACCTTCTGCTCGGGGAGGAGTTCGGCGCGGAAGTCGTCGACGCCCACTTCCTCGGCGATGGCGCGGGCGGTCCGCTCGTTGTCGCCGGTGAGCATCGCGACGTGGACGCCCGCTTCGCGCAGGCGTGCGACCGTCTCACGGGCCGCGGGGCGCACGTCGTCTGCGACGGCGATGACCCCCTCCAGTTCCTCGTCCGTCCCGACGAGCACCACCGTCTTGCCCTCCGACTGGAGGCGCGGCACCGTCTCCTCCAGCAGGTCGAGGCAGTCGTTGCGCGCACAGAGGTCGCGGCTGGTCGTCGTCACCTCGCCGCCCTCCATCGCGGCGTGGACGTGCGAGAGGTCGAACCCGAGGTCCTCGAACAGCGCGGGTTTGCCGGCGTAGTGGAGTCGCCCGTCGAGCGTCGCGCGCACCCCCTTCCCGGTGATGCTCTCGAAGTCGTCGACGTCGCGGTCACCGACTGCGGCGTCCTCCGCGTGGTTCACGATGGCCTCGCCGATGGGGTGTTCACTCCGCGTCTCCAGCCCCCGCGCACACCGGAGGACGTCCGCCTCGCTGTGCCCGTTGAGGGCGACGACGTCGGTGACGACGAGTTCGCCCCGCGTCAGCGTCCCCGTCTTGTCGAAGGCGACGGCGTCCACCGCGCCCATCGTCTCGAGGTGCGTGCCGCCCTTGATGAGGACGCCGTTCTTCGCGGCACTGGTGACGCCCGACACCACGGAGACGGGCGTCGAGATGACGAACGCACACGGGCAGGCGAGGACGATCAGGGTGAGACCGCGGACGAACCACGTCTCCCACGGCAGGCCGAAGGCGAGTGGCGGGACGGCGGCGACCAGGAGCGCCGCCGCGACGACTATCGGCGTGTAGTAGCCCGCGAAGCGCTCGACGAACTGTTCGCGGTCGGTCTTCTCGCGCTGGGCGTCCTCGACCATCTCGACGATGCGCGCGATGGTCCGGTCGCCCGCGCTCGCGGTCACCTCGACTTCGAGGTAGCCGCCCTCGTTGACCGTCCCGGCGTACACCTCGTCGCCCTCCGTCTTGTCGACGGGGACGGACTCGCCGGTGATGGGAGACTGGTTGACCGCACTCTCGCCCGCCACGACGACGCCGTCCATGGGGATCTTCTCGCCGGGGCGGACGAGGACGACTTCGCCCACGGCCACGTCGTCGACGGGCACCGTGACTTCCCGCTCGTCGCGCCGGACCGTCGCCTCGTCCGGCGAGAGTTCCATCAGTTCCCGCAGGGAGTTTCGCGCGCGGTCCATCGAGTAGCGTTCGAGCAACTCGGCGACGCTGAACAGGAAGGCGAGCGTCCCGGCCTCGAAGTACAGCGACGCGCCGAAGCCCAGACTCGCGGCCAGTGCTCCGATGATGGCCGCGCCCATCAGCAGGTCGATGTCGAGGTTCAGGTTCCGCAGCGAGTAGTAGCCGTTGCGGACGATGGCCTGCCCGCCGAGGACGACGCCCACGACGAACAGCAGGTCCGCCAGCAGGAACTCGTGGCCGAGGAGCGTCGCCACGAGGGCGTTCAGCGGGGGCAGGAGGAACTCCACGACCAGCCCTGCGCCGACGAACAGCCCGCTCGCCCACGTCTTCGTCGCCCGCGTGGAGCGCCAGACGCTCCCCTGCGCAGGGGCGTGCGAGTGGCCGTGGCCCCCGTCGTCCGCGTCAGCCCCGTCGCTCCCGACTACCTCGTAGCCGGCGCGCTCGACGGCCGAGACGACGCTCGCCCGGTCGCCCGTGTAGGTCACCTCGACGCTCCCGGTCGTCGGGCGCGTCTCGTATCCCGTGACCCCCTCGACGCCGGAGAGGGCGTTCTCGACCTTCCCGGCACAGGAGGCGCAGTCCATGTCGGGCACCTCGAACCGGTCGGTCCGGGCCGCCGTCTCACCCCCCGAGTCGTCCGCGATGTCGTAGCCCGCCTTCCGTACCCGTTCGCGAACCGCCGCCTCGTCGGTCAGGTCGGGGTCGAAGGTGACCGAGAGCGTGCCCGTCGTCGGGCGTGGCGCGACGGCGTGGATGCCCTCCAGCGACCGGACGCTCCGCTCGACCTTCGACGCGCACGACGGGCAGTCCATCGAGGGGACCGAGAGGCGCACCTCGCGGCCCCCCGCTCGACCGCCGTCACGCGTTCGTCCCGTCCCCGAACCATCGCTCATACGTCGAAGCTAGCGCTCCGAGTGTATTAATCCGACTGCTACGAACCCGGTCGTGGATACGACTCCTTAACAAAATTTCTCATCTCGTTTCACAATTCGGAGGGGTGCGAACGAGGGGCGACGGGCGACCCCCTCGCCCTCGCCCTGCGGCGCATCGAACGCGCTATGACGCCCGGATGGGGCCTGTTCGCCCCGCTGATCGTCCCCGACGAGGAGAGCCGCCTGCAGCGCTGGCTGGCGACCCACCCCGACACGGGCGAGCGCGTCGAGCGACTGGTCGAACGCGCCGAACGGGCCGGTCGGGAACGCGGGAGGAGAATCGAGGTTCAGTAGCCCGGCGCTCAGTAGCGAGTCGCCGGAGGGTCGCGGGCCCGACGCTCGAAGAGGAGGACGCCGAGGTAGCCCCCCAGCGCGCCGAGGCCGGCGGTGTAGAGGCCGACCACCACCAGCAGGACGACGCCCAGCGCGCCCAAGCCGACGAGCGCGCCGACGACGCCGCCCTCGGGGACGATGAGGAGGAGCGAGGCGACGAACGTCACGACGGCCACGACGGGGAGCGTCGCGACGAGGCCCGCGAGCGCCCCGACCGTGAGGCCGTCGCGGCGGTGGAGGTAGCCGGCCGCCGCCCCGCCCAGCACGGGTGAGAGCGGGAGCAGCGAGAGGAGGAACATCACCACCGCGCCGACGAGGGCGTGGAGGAGGAGACCGCCGCGCGGTCCCGTGGCTGTTTGCGTGCCGGTCGTCTCGGTCATCGTACTACTCGAAGGCCGTCCGAGGGGATAAACCGGCGTACCGGCGGAGCGGCGGAACGGCGAACCGACGACCGCGCTGGAGTCAGGCCTCCTGTTTGACCTTGTCGGCGAACTTCTCTTTCACCTTCCGAATCTTCGGGTCGGCGTTGAACTGGCAGTAGGCGTCGCCGGGGTTCTTCTCGTAGTAGTTCTGGTGGTACTCCTCGGCCTCGTAGAACGTCTCCAGTTCGTTCACCTCGGTGACGATGGGGTCGCCGTAGGTATCCTCGGCCTCCAGTTCCTCGATGAACGACTCCGCGAGTTCCCGCTGGTCCTCGTCGTGGTAGAATATCGCGGAGCGGTACTGCGTGCCCACGTCCGGCCCCTGCCGATTCAGTTGGGTGGGGTCGTGGACCGTGAAGAACACGGCGAGCAGTTCCTCGTAGCCGATGACGTCGGGGTCGTAGCGGAACTGGATGGCCTCGGCGTGGCCCGTCTCGCCGCGACAGACCGCCTCGTAGGTGGGGTCCTCGACGTGCCCGCCGCAGTAGCCGGAGGTCACGTCGGAGACGCCCTCCAGTTCCTCGAAGGCGGCCTCGGTACACCAGAAGCAGCCGCCCGCGAACGTGGCGCGCGTCTCGGAGTCGGTGGTCGTCATCGTCGGCCGTAGGACCCCCAGACGCTAAACTCCCGCGACGAGTCGGGCGAGGAACACCACTATGTACCTCGGTCACATTCCGAGTTCCAATGGCTGAACAGGCGGGAACGGGCGCTCCCTTCCACGACAAGTCGACGACGGACGTCCTCGAACGTGTCACCGACGCCGTCTTCGCGCTCGACGGGGAGGGGCGCTTTACGTACCTCAACGAGCGTGCCGAGCACATCTTCGGACGCGACGGGGAGGAACTACTCGGGGAGGTCGTCTGGGAGGCGTTCCCCGAGGCGACGGACTCCACGGTCCGGGACGCCCACGAACGGGCGATGGCGACGCAGGAACCCGTCTCCTTCGAGGAGTACTACGCGCCGCTCGATAGCTGGGTCGAGATGCGCGCGTACCCCTCCGAGACCGGCCTCTCGGTGTACCTGCGCGACGTCACCGACCGCGTCCGCCGGGAGAACCGACTGGAGGGCCGCGAGCGCGCCCTCCGCCGCGCCTACGAGGTCCTCGCGGGGAACGACCGGACGTTCGAGGAGAAGGTCGACGCGCTGCTGGAGGTGGTCCGGGAAGCCGTCGGGACGAGGTACGCGACGCTCTCGCGCGTCCGGGACGACGAGTACGTCTTCGAGGCCATCGCCGTGCCGGACGGCACCGACGTCCAGCCCGGCGAGCGCATCCCGCTCGACGTGACGAACTGCGAGCGCGTCGTCTCGAGCGGCCAGTCGCTCGTCCTCGACGACATCGAGGGGGACGCCCCGGACCTGGCGGCCCGCGAGGGGAACCGCAAGTGGGGGGTCTCCTGCTACCTCGGCGCGCCGGTGTATCGCGACGGCGACCTGTACGGGACGTTCTGCTTCTACGATACGGAACCGCGGGTCGAACCCTTCAGCGACTGGGAGGTGACGTTCGTCGAACTCCTCAGTGACTGGGTGAGCCACGAACTCGACCGGAAGCACCACCTCGACCAGTTGGCCGTGCTCGACGAACTCGGCGGCGTCGTCCGCGAGGTGACGGCCGCCGTCGTCGACCAGTCGACCCGCGAGGAACTGGAGACCGTCGCCTGTCGGGGCCTCGCCGAGGCCGACGCCTACCGGTTCGCGTGGGTCGGCGGCGTCGACCAGACTCGAGGACAGGTAGCCCCGCGCGCGACGGTCGGGGCCGGCGACTACCTCGACGCCGCCGACCTCACCTACGGGGAGGACGTCGACAACACACCGCTCGGACGGGCGGTGCAGACGGGGACGGTGCAGGTCGGCCGCGTCGGGGGGTTCGGGTCGGACGGGGGCTCTTGGGAGGCGCGGGCCGAGCGCCACGGGGTCGAGTGCTGGGCGGCGGTCCCCATCACCGACGAGGGGACGGTGTACGGGGTGCTGAACGTCTACTCCGCGCGGCCAGACGCCTTCCGCGACCAGGAACTGCAGATGGTCGAGCAACTCGGGGAACTGGTGGGCCACGCCATCACGGCCACCCAGCGCAAGGAGTCGCTGATGAGCGAGGACGTCGTCGAGGTGGAGTTCGAGGTCCGGAGCGCGTTCCCGGAGGCCGACCGTCGCGGGGAGGCGGGGATGGTGCGGTTCGACCGGACGGTCTCGGTCGGCGTCGACGACTACCTTCTCTACGGCGGAGCCGACGACGCGGGCATAGAGACGCTGCGCGCGGTGGCGGACCGACAGCCCGAGTGGCAGTCACTGGAGGTGCTGAGCGACCGCGGCGCCGAGACGCGCTTCGAACTCCACCTCTCCGAACCGCCGGTCGTCTCCACCGTCGCCGCACACGGGGGGCGCGTCGAGTCGGCGCGTCTCGACGGGAGCACCTACCGGCTGACGGTCCACCTCCCGCACGGGGCGGACGTCCACACGCTGGTCGACGGGGTCCAGCAGTCGTACCCCGACGCGGAGGTCATCGCCCAGCGCCGGACCGCACAGCGCGAGGACGCGGGCACCGACCTCCCCACCACGCTCCTCGACGGCCTCACGGACCGACAGCGAGCGACCGTCGAGGCCGCCTTCTACGGCGGGTTCTTCGAGTGGCCGCGCGACAGCACGGGCGAGGAACTCGCGTCCTCGATGGGCGTCTCGCCCGCGACGTTCCACCAGCACCTCCGGACCGGCGAGCGCAAGATACTGGCCGCGCTGCTGGCGAGCGACGACTGAGCCAGCGGCGACTCGGCGGGCGATTGTATAGCGACATACGCTGTATTCGCTCGTAGTCGTCCGATTTCGGTGGCGAGAGTGTTCGGCGGGCCGTTCTCTCCTGTCAGAGAGCGCACTCCGGTGTAGTCCAGTAAACCAAAGTGCTTCGAGCGGCATCGCGCCGTCCGTCGGTCGGCCACCCCAACCGATCCCGCCCCCGCGTACGACACGGCAGACAGACAGTCACGTTGGCGAACTGCTTATTGCGTCGAAGAACAAACTATACCACAGTAATCGACCACTCTCTACCATGCACGTACTCAATCTCGTCTCCTCTACGGGAACGCCGCTGTTGCAACAACAACTCCCCGAACTCGAGCGGCAGGGCGTGAAGTCGACGGTCCTCTCGGTGCCGGGCAAGTACAACCCGAGCGGGCAGCGCTCGATATCCAACTACGTCCACCTCTGGGGGACCGTGCTCCGCCACACCATCCGGAACGGGGACTACGACCTCATCCACGCGAACTACGGCCTCCTCGCGCCCATCGCCCTCGCACAGCCCAGTTCGCTCCCCGTCGTCTGTTCGCTCTGGGGGACGGACCTCTACGGCAACTTCGGCTGGGCGGTCCGACGGGCCGCCCGACGCTGCGACGCCGTAGTCGTGATGTCCGAGAAGATGCGCGAGGACCTGGGTGGGGACTGCGTCGTCATCCCGCACGGCATCGACTTCGAGAAGTTCAAACCCCGGCCACAGGCCGAAGAGCGCGAGCACCTCGGGTGGGACCCCGACGCCCACCACGTCCTGTTCCCCTACTCGCCCCGCCGCGAGGTCAAGGACTACCCGCGGGCCGAGCGTGTCATCAGCGCCGTCGACGACCGGGTCGAGGAGTCGGTCTACCTCCAGGTCGTCCAGGGTATCACCCACGACAAGGTCGCGCGCTACCACAACGCGTCCGACGCACTCCTGCTGACGTCGCGGTACGAGGGGATGCCCAACTCCGTCAAGGAGGCCCTCGCGTGCAACCTCCCGGTCGTCTCGACGGACGTGGGCGACGTGGCCCGACGGCTGGAGGGCGTCAGGCCCTCGGCCGTCTGTGACACCGACGAGGAACTGGTCGACGCGATGGTCGACGTCCTGGAGCGCGGCGAGCGCTCGAACGGGCGCGAACAGATCGCCGACCTCCGACTCGAACGGACCGTCGAACGCCTGCGGGAGGTCTACCGGGACGTCTCGCAGTGAGCGGCGGTCGGTGAGGCGCGCCGACTACCGGCCGAGGAGTGCTCGCGTGAGACCGGCGAGCCTGCGGAGCGCCCCGCGACCCCACCGCGCAAGGCCCTCTCGGAGGAACCGGGCGACGACCTCGGGCGGTTCGTCGGCGCCCCCGTCGGGACCGGGACCGGCACCGCCGGCCTCGTCGCTCGGAGCCATAACTACCGAACGACGACACTACGACACCACAAAGACGTATCGGCCCGGACGACCCGGAGTGCGCTCCGGGGACCGTCGAGTCGTCGACGCAGCGGCGAAAGCGCGTTCGGGCCCGGGGGCCACACTGCCGGGCCGTACTGCGTGATAGCCGTCGGGTCCCACGTCCCGACGGGCGAGGCTAGCGACGTTCCTCTCATACAACTCCTGCCTGCGAGTCCACAGTGGGCCGGAGATACCTCTCCCGACCGACGCGACAGTGGCACGGACCGGTCCGCCCGACCGGCGAGCACAGCCAGTCGAACCATCTAGTTTGACTAATCAGTATAACTATCCAGTATGACCAGTTATACCAATCAAACAGTCGGGGCGGAGAGGAGTCGACTGCGGCGGTCTGAGCTCGTGGCGCGGACGGCGAACGCGGCCGGGGAACGTCATCAGTGCGACAGGGCGAACGTGGCGACGGTGAGGTCGACGACACCGCCGACGGGACGGACCGCGACGTCACATCTCGCGCCGAGGCCGGCCCAAGTGTCAGCTCGTCGAATAGTTCGAGTACCGTCGCGAGAAGCGCGCCGTCAGGAGTCCGGCGACGGCACCGACGGCGACACGCGGAGCGTGTCAACGACTCGTACGAACGGTGGGCGGTCCGCGTACGTGAGGGTTCGGCCGCCGTGCGCGGGGGGAAAGGGGAGGAGGGAGAAGAGCGCGAGAAGGGGGAGGAGGGGGAGTTACGGCGACGGGACGTGTTCGGCCGCCCGGAGCAGTTCCTTGTAGCGGGTGCGGATGGTCACGTCGCTCACGTCGGCGACGCGGCTGACCTGCGCCTGTGTGACGCCCTCGTCGGCGAGCGAGGCGGCGGCGTAGACGGCGGCGGCCGCCAGCGCGACGGGACTGCGCCCGTCGAGCAGGTGGTGTTCGTCGCCCACGTCGAGCAGTTCCTTCGCGACCCGCTCCGTGTCCGGCGAGAGGTCGAGGTCGGAGACGAACCGGCGGACGTAGTTGCGCGGGTCGGCCAGCTGGACCGCGAGACCGAGTTCGCGGACGAGGTAGCGGTACGCCCGCTTGAACTCCAGTTCGTCCACCCGGCTCACCTCCGTCACCTCGCTGATGGAGCGGGGCGTGCCGGCCTGCCGGGCGGCGGCGTACAGCGCGCTGGTCGCGATGGCCTCGATGGACCGCCCCGGCAGGAGGCTCTCCTCGAGCGCCCGGCGATAGATGACGCCCGCCGTCTCGCGGACGTCGCGGGGCAACGAGAGGGAACTCGCCATGCGGTCGATTTCGGCGAGCGCCTGCTTCAGGTTCCGTTCCTTGTTGTTGCGGACGACGAACCGCTCGTCCCACGTCCGGAGTCGCTGGACGTGGCGGTACTGCTGGGGCGAGAGCGCCCGCCCGTAGGCGTCCTTGTTCTGCCAGTCGATGGTCGTCGTCAGCCCCTTGTCGTGTCTGAGGGGCGTCGTCGGCGCGCCGCCGCGGTTGCGCGCGTGGTCCTCGGCGGCGTTGTACGCGCGCCACTCCGGACCGTAGTCGACTGCACGCTCCGCGACGACCAGTCCGCACTCGGCGCAGACCGTCTCGCCGTGCGTCGTGTCCGGGACGAGAAGCCCGCCGCACTCGGGGCAGTTCCGACTGGACCCCCGGTCGCCCTCCGGCCCCGCTTTCTCGGCCGAACCCCCGACAGGTTCCGCCGCTCGTTCGTCCGCGCTGTCCGCGTCGCGTCGGTCGACGTCAGCCTGGTACTGCGTTTCGCTCATTGGAGTCACCTCCGGTGGCCGGGGGTCGCTCCGAACCGGAACGAAGGTCACCCGCGAGTCGGTCACCGCTATCCCGGAGTTGGCGGGGTAAGCTAATAATTGTAAGCTAACTGTCCAGTAGGACGGTAACGTGTGGGTCGACACGTTGAGGAGTGGTAAGTCCCCTACTCGGCGGTAGGCCCGATTCGTCGAGTCGCTCCCCGGTCGTCGCGCCGGCTGATACCGACGTACCCCGTGGTACCGTCGTAACCGTGCTGTTAGTTAACAGTTAACGCTGTAGGGGCGCTACTGGCACCTGCAGAGCGATGGTCCATCCGCTGCACCGCGCTCTAGGACGACTGATGACCTACACGCACCACCCGCCCGACCTGCACCGCGAGGACGAGCCGACCTCGGACCAGGACGTCGCCTTGACGCTCACCGGTGGACGGGTCCTCCTCTACGACTCCCGGAACCACCGGGCGTGGATCGTCTCGAGCGCCTCCGTCGTGCTCTCCGACGCCGCCTGACGTATCCCGTTCGCCGACCCCTCCTCCCCCTTCGACGGTCCCCGACCCGTCGTACCTTCCTCCCTCCTCACGTCGGTCCCCGTGTCGTGACTGACGCGGGATCACTCGACCGCCGAACGTACCGGCCACCGTACGGTCCCGGTGGCGGAGTGCGTAGCGTCGGGGTGCAGGTCGGGGGAACGAGGACGGGGGCAAGGATGGAGGGGAGGCGGGAACGAGAGCGAAGTCGGGAGCGGAAGCCCGCGCCGGCGGCACCGTGACAGCACCGAAGAAGGGAGAGGCGACGGACGGGGGTCGGGCTACGCCGCCGACTCCTTGTCGAGTGTGCTCGATTGGTCGTCGGTGGTCTCCATGTCGATGTCGAGGTCCGGGTCGTCCTCGCCCTCGACGGTCTCGGCGTCGAACTCCACGTCGTCCTCGGTCCCCACCGCGCCGGTGCGCATCTCGGCCAGTTCCTCCTCGACGGTCTGTCTCCCCTTCTGGTACTCGCCCATCGCCTGCCCGGCGGACCGGGCGAGCTTGGGAACCTTGTTCGCGCCGAACAGCAGCAGGATGATGAACAGGATGATGAGCAACTCCATGCCACCGGGGATGGGCGCGAACTGTGCGATGACTGCTCTGAACATAGCTACTGGTATATTGCCACTCGCCCAATATAGCCTTTCTACCCCCTCACGAGGGCGTATTCGCCGCGTACGCCGGGAAGCTCCCGCGTGTACGTGAGAGAGAGCGACCCGACCGTCGCTGCGGAGACGAGGGGTACGCGACGGGTCCCGTCTCGACGGCCGAACGGAGCAGCACCGGCCGCGCGGTCGGAGCAACGGAGCCCACGAGAAGAGGTGGGTGGGTGACAGATGTGGCAAGCGTCGGTGGTCGTGGGCTCACCCGTACCTGTGTGCCGGTTGGGCTTAACTGGCGCTCTATCGCCCGTGTAATGCACCCTCGGCGGGGTAACGACGTGTCGAACCGAGAGTACGTAATGGAGTTACGTTCGCGTTAGAGGGGGGGTTATTAGGCCACGCGGTCTACTCGTCATTGAAACGGAGACGTGCACCGGGCGCGACCGTCGCGCCCGTGGCACCGTCGTCCGACCAGCGGACCCGTCGACGCCCCGCCACCTGTGGCGTCGGTGCTCCGCAGAAGGCAACGCGAACCATGTACAAGTACGCGTCTCTGGCACATCTCGTGCTCCAGTCGGGCACCCCTGGTACGGCGCCCACGTTTCCGTTTCACCTCCTCCTGATACTGGGCGTGACGGGACTCCTCCTGGTCGCACTGGCTGCCCTCCGTCCCGCCGTGAACGAGGCCACCGTCGTGGCGTTCGTCCCGTGGGTCGGCGTCGCCGCCGGGCTGGCGCTGTTCGGACGGACCGCCGCGCTCTCGCCGACGCTCACCTCGGTGCTCCGGCCGCCGCTCGTCTACCTGGTGACGCTCGACGTCGCCGCCCTGCTCTGGCTGGCGTTCCTGCTCGGACTGGTCGACTCCCGCGGGTGGTCGCCCGCGGGCGCGATGGGCATCCTCGGCCTGCTGGCCGTCTCGCCCATCGTCGGCGTCAGCGTCGCCCTCGACGGCGGGGCGGTCGAACTGTTCTGGACGGTCACCAGCGTCGCGCTGACGACCGTCGTCACGGCGACCGTGTGGGCGGTCCTCGCGCTGTACCACCCCGCGATAACCGGGCGGACGGGCGTCCTCGGCGCACTCGTGGTCTTCGGGCAGGTGCTCGACAGCATCACCACGATGGTCGGCATCGACGTCCTCGGGCTGTCGGAGCAGACCCCGCTGTCGCGGGCCGTCCTCGACCTCGCGGGCCTCCTGCCGACCGCCGACCTCCTCGGCGTCGGCTGGCTGTTCACGCTCCTCAAACTCGCGATGGCCGTCGCCATCGTCTGGACCGTCGCGGACCACCTCCACCGCCCCGCGCAGAAGTACCTCCTCCTGGGGGTCGCGGCGACGGCCGGACTCGGTCCCGGCTTCCAGAACCTCCTCCTGTACGCCATCCTCTGAGGCGCACCGCACACGACCACCAGCGAGCGACGGCACGCTATCGGCGTCACCCGCGTCGGAAGCCAGGAACCGCACGCCGGTCGCACGCGGACCGCGGACGCGCGTCCGACCGGCCCGGAGTCGAGGGAGCCATCGTCGGCCGGGAGCGCTCGCTCGGGAGCGGGACGGTCGGAGAACGCGGGTCGCGGGTGGTCGTCGGGGCGGGTCGTCGGTCGTCGGTCGTCGAATCAGTTCATCGAGAGCGTGACCTTCCACGTCGTACTGGAGGAGTACCCCCACTTCTCGATGGCGAGGTCGGTCTCGCCCCCGTTGGCGAGGACGGCCGTGATGTTCGCGCCGACCTCCTTCGGCGAGAGGCCGAGGGCCTCGCCGATCTGTCGGGACTTGAAGTACGACCGGGTCTGGGCGTGTTCCCGGAGGTAGCTCAGGATGCGTTGCTGTTTCTCGGTGTGGGTCGTGGTCGTGCTCATCGTCGTTCTGGGTGGTCTATCGCCGCGGCGTCTGTCGGCGCCGCGTGGGTCGTCGGTCGGTCTCGCCGAGGGGGTGGCCGGTCGCCAGTCGTCGGTCGCCGCCGTGAGCCCGGACGGCCTCAGCGGTCTCAGCAGAGGCCGAGGCCGCAGGCGGTGTCGAGGGCGAACCGAACCGTCCTGTCGAGGGCGACGGCCTCGAAGCCGTCGCCCTCGATGCGGATGGCCCCGGAGCGGTACGCCTCGACGACAGCCGCCGGCCCGTCGGCGGCGTTTCGGATGTCGCGAATCGTCGCCTCGTCAGTCCGGATTCGGAGGCCGGCGCTGCCGTCGCCCTCGCCGAGTTCGTAGCCCGTCACGCGGGCCTCCTCGTCGGTCGTGGCGACGAACACCGCGTCGCCGTCGCCCGTCGCCACGCGTACCTCGATTCGCTGGTCGGCCAGTCGGCCGCGCACGAGGTCGAACGCGGCGCCGACGGCGGCGGCCGTCGCCGGGTCGTCCGCGAACCGGTCGCGGATGCGCTCGCTCGCGCCGTCAAGGTGGTCGTTGTAGTCGTCGACCAGTCGGTCGACGCGAGCGAGGCGGTCGGGATGCGATTCGACGAGCTCGGCCGTCTGGTCGGGACCGACCACGCTGTCACCCGTGGACGGGGCCCCGCCGGCGACGGCGTCGGCCCGGAGCGGTGCGGTCGCGGTGAGCACGCCGGCCAGCGCGATGGTGGCCGCGAGCAACACGACGAGCATGGCACCGACGCTGCCGAGGAGCTCGTGTCTCGTCATCACGTATCGTATGACCTATCGGCCCATAAGCAGGAGCGAACCGGGCTGTAACCGTCTTACGAGTCGGTGGGGCCGCGCCGTCGTGAGGTCCCGTCGCGGCGACCGGGCCTCAGAGGCCGACGCTCATCCAGAGGAGCGTCCGCACGCCGGGGACGAGGACGAACCCGAGGACGGCGAGCAACAGGGCGTTCGAGAGTCGGGGGACCGCGCTGACCACCCGGTCGTCGAACATCCAGACGACGGCGAGGGCGACGGCGACCTGCACGAGCAACACGGGGAGGGCCGCTCCCGCCCACTGCACGACCGACGCGGGGAGCGCTGCCCGCGAGAGGTCGACGAGCACCTGGTAGAGCGGGTTGGTCGCCTCGTAGGCCGTCGGCAGGCCGAGCGCGACCGCCCAGTCGATTCCGACGACGCTCGCCACGCCGTTGACCGCGAACCCCCAGAGGACGACCAGTCCGGCCGCGCTGGTGCCCGCGAGGACGTGCGGGAACAGCCGCGCGAGGGCCGTCCAGAGGACCACCGCGAGCAGCGACGCCCCTCCGAGGACGACGAGTGGAACCGCCGGGTAGGCCCCGAGGTCAGGCGTACTGGTGGCCGCGACGACGAAGCGTCCGAGCGCGAGGCCGAGGGCCGCCAGTCCGGCGAACAGCAGGGGACGCTCGTAGCGGTCGCTCACCCCCCAGTCGACCAGCAGGACGCTCCCCACGAGGGCGAGAAGCGCGAGGAGCGCGAGCGTGAGGGTGAGCATCGGCCCCGCGAGCAGGAGGTTGGTCGGGTAGCCGACCGTGTCCGCCAGCCCGCGCGGGTAGGTGGCGCTCACGTCGCGGAGCGTGAGCACCACGCCCGCCAGCAGGACGAACGGGACCAGCGCGTAGAAGAAGCGCCGTCCGCTGCCGAGGTCACGACGCAGGGAGAGCGACAGGAACCCCAGCAGGAGGAACGCGAGCACGAGGGTGGTCACCGCCGTCCCGAGGAGCGTCGCGCCGGGGAGGGCGACGAGGCCGGTGGCCGTCGCACAGCCCTCGTGGTGGACCGAGACGACGCCTCCCTGGAGCGTCGCGCACTCGGCGGCGTACGCCTCGGCGTACAGCGGGCCGAGGAGGTGCGGCCAGAGGAACCCGTCGTACAGCAGCCCCCGCGAGACCAACATGCCGCCCGAGAGCAGCGCTACCAGCCCGGCGAGCGTCCCCAGCCACGCCTGTAGCGGGTCGACTCGATGTTGCAACGTTGCCATACGGTAGATGGCGCACCGACCTTCATACGTTCTCTGGGGAGTGACCTACCGGACGGTAGTCACCACGCGGTAAGGAGGAGAGGGGACGATAGGTGGGGGCGTCTCACGGGGCCGACTCGGCCGAGTCGGCGGCCCGGTCGGACGAGAGGTCTCGCTGATTCGGGCCGTCCCCGTCGCTCGGGGCGGCGGGCGCGTCGGCAGGCAGTGTGAGGGGTTCGACACCGACGAGTGCGGCGTGCAGGCGCTCGAGCGGACCGAGACAGACCCGCGGGTCCGTCTCGTCGGGCGGCGCGTCCGCGCCGAGTGCCGCTACCGGGCGCTCGTCTCGAAACCCACTGGTCACCTCGGTGGGTGCGGCGGCGTCCGGCGGGTCCGCGTCCTCGTCTCCCGATGGTTCTCGGGCGGTGAGGGGGCGGACGAGTCGGGACCGGGCGCGCCAAGGGCGGCGGCCGTCGCCACCCGGAGCGTCGGCGTGTGCATGAATCCCCTGACGGTGTCCACGTCGCCGTCGGTCAGGGTGTAGCCCGTCGTGACCGTTCCGCCCGGTTCGAGCCAGCAGAGGAACTCCGCGTAGGCACCCGGGTAGCGGGTCCACCCGTCCGTCCGTCCGCCGAGCGTCACCGTCTCGGGGTCGACCAACGCCGGAAACCGGTCCTGGACGCGGACCGCGACGGGGTCCGGACGCGACGACTCAAGCCGGAGACGGAAGGTCGGACCGTCCGGTCCACGGACGAGCGACTTCACGAGGGAGACCCCGTCGCGGTCGGTCCGCGTCGCCGTCGGTTCGAGTACGATCCGCCTGCCTGTCGCCGTCATGTCGTCATGGTCGGAAGTGTCGCCCGCCGGTCGGGCGGGCGTTCGTCGACGTGCCGTCCGTCGACGTGCCGTTCGTCGGTGTACCGTTCGTCGACGCGTCAGCGGGGGTGTCGGACCGCGGGCTCAGAGGCGGCGGGCCTCGAAGTCACCGTCGGCCTCCCACTCGAGCTGGACGCCCGTGCCGCGGAACTCGAGTTCGTCGGATTTCCACTCCAAGCGAATCTCGCCCGTGATGTCGAGTTCCTTGTTCTCGTCGTCCCACTCGAGCTGGATGTCCTGGCCCTTGTACTCGATCTCGCCGTCGTCGTCCTCGAAGGACTCGGTGTCGCCCACCGCGTCGAGTTCGATGTCCGCGCCGTCGGCTTCGAGGTCGATGGACTCCGACCCGATGTCGAGCGTGACTTCGAGGTCGTCGCCACCGTTGTCGGACTCGAAGTCGAGGCGGACGTCGCCGTCCGTGATGGCGAGTTCGACGTCCTGGTCGCCGTTGTTCGTCTCGAAGCTCAGGTCGCCGTAGTCGAACTCGATGTTGCGGTCGTCGTCGCGCTCGTAGTCGAGGCGGTCACCGCTCCTGACGGCCTGCCCAGAGACGTCGCCTCCGGCGACCGCGTTCGGACCGGCCCCGCCGCTCGGGGCGGCGACCGAACCGGGACCGCTCCCGGCCCCGCCACCGCCGCCGATGTCGACCGAAGTGCGCGCCCCGTCGGGGCCGAGGTCGACGGATCCGGGACCCTGTGGTCCACCCACCGCGCCCGGGCCGACGCCCGGCTCGATGGCGGCCTGCTGTGCGACGATGGTGCCGCCGGCACCAAGCGAGATGGCCGCGAGCGAGACGCCCGCCGCCTTGAGACACTGCCGTCGTGAGAACTTCGCCATTGCTGTGTACCTCGTATCATACACTAGGAGAGACGGTCATAAGCGACATTGAACGGACCAGTAACGCTCTTTCGGGTCGGTGGGGGGCTTACCGTCCCGAAAGCGAGCGAGTCGTCGGTCGGTCCGCGACGGACCCGGTTTCAGTCTCCCGAGCAGATGGGGTGACCAAACGTAGTGCAGCTACTCGAGAGCGTCCCGCCGGAGCAGGAACCCGTCGGTGGACCGGTCAGCGGACGATTTCGACCACCCCGCAGGACCCGAGATCGATGCGGTCGGTGCCGCCGTCGACGTCGGTGTCGAACGCCTCGATCCGACAGCCGCTGCCGTCGGTGTTCACGTCCACGTCCCCCCCGTTCGCGGTGACGACGACGCCGCCCTCGGTGAGCGTGACCGCCTTGCCGTCGCGGTCGAACCGGAGCAACTGGCCGTCCTGCGAGCGCAGGCGGACCTCGACCGTCCCCCGGCGGGGACGACGGCCCCGGTGGAACCGGAGTCGGTCGGTCACGAGCCGTCGTCGCTCCTCGCGGGTGAACGAGGCGGCGGAGCGGCCGTCGTGGGCGTCGGCCGCCGCCGTGTCGGCGAGACGGAGTCCGAGGACGCTACCGAGCGTCGCGGCGGCCAGCAGCCGACGCACGCGACCCGGCCGTACTGTCGGACTGTCGTCTCGTTCTCGTGGAGCGGACTCTCCTTCCCCCATAGTCGGCGATACGAGAAGCGCGGCGATAAGCGTTCGCTAACCAATACCATACTCACAGGTCGGAGGATACCGACCCGCGGGTCAGTCGTCGACGAGAACGATCGCGTCCCCGTAGACCGGGATCTCCTCGGGCGGGGAGAGGTGTTGCAGCCCCCAGTTGCCCATCGCCGCGATGATGGGCCGCAGGGACTTCCCGTGGTCGGTCAGCGAGTACTCCACTCGGAAGGGCTTCTCGCTGACGATGGCCCGATCCACGAGGTCGAGTTCCTCGAGTCCCTCCAGGTTCTCCGAGAGCACCTTGCTCGAGATACCGTCAATCTCGTTCTGTAGCGCCGAGAAGCCGAGCGTCCCGTGTTCGAGTAGCCGATGGATGATGACCGGTCGCCACTTTTTGCCGATGACGGCGGCGGTCGCGGTGATCGGACACCACTCGTCGGTGACCTGTTCGACGGTCATGGACCGAACCACCGTCTCGTCACGTGCGATGCCTTCCTCATGGCCTTCGGTAGGGAGAGCGGAGCGATAAACGTTTGGTAACACGTGACACACAAATGAGATTCGCACGTCGACGGAACGACGCCGGACGGACCGTCCGGGTCAGTCGTCGGTCGACGACACGACTTCCTGGTAGACCGGCTGTCCCTCGGGTGGGGAGAGGTGTTGCATCCCCCAGTTGCCCATCGCCGCGATGATGGGCCGCAGGGACTTGCCCTGGTCCGACAGGGTGTACTCGACGCGGAACGGGCGCTCGCTGACGATGGCCCGGTCCACGAGGTGGAGTTCCTCGAGGTACTCGAGGTTCTCCGAGAGCACCTTGCTCGAGATGCCGTCGACTTCGCTTTGCAACGCAGAGAAGCCGAGGCCCCCGTGTTCGAGTAGCCGATGGATGATGACTGGCCGCCACTTCTTGCCGATGATGGCGGCGGTGGCGGTGACGGGACACCACTGCTGTCCCGCACACCACACTTCGAGTCGCTCTGAGTTCATTGGTCACCTCGTTTATCGTCGGGGGCCCGGCCAACCGCGCCCCGATAGGCGGGGCGAGGCTCCCCCGCTCGCGTGCAGTCGAGCGGGGGACGCCGGGCGGGGTCCGACGATATCAGACGCGGCGTGCCTCGAAGTCGGTCTCGGCGCCGTCGTTCCACTCGAGGGAGACGGTCTCGCCGACGTACTCGAGTTCGGTGCCGTCGTAGTCGATGGAGACGTTGTCGTCGGCGTACTCGAAGTCGGTCTCGCCGTTGGCCTCGTGTTCGATCTTGACGTCGCCGGAGACGTCCAGTTCGTTCGTGTTGTCGTCGTACTCGAACTGGATGGCGTCGCCCTTGTACTCGATCTCGCGGTCGTCGTCCTCGAAGGTCTCGGAGTTGCCCTCGGCTTCGAACTCGATGTCGCCGGTGTCGTTGCGTTCGAAGTCGACCATCTCGCCGCCGACTTCGACCATGACCTCGACGTCACCGTCGCTCATCTCGAGGCTGACCTCGACGTCGCCGTCGCTGACGGTCAGTTCGACGTCGCCGTCGGTCGTCTCGAGACTGACGCCCGCATCGACGTCGTCGAGGTCGATGTCGCCGTCGTCGGTCTCGAAGGAGACGCCCTCGAAGTCGAACTCGAGGTTGCCGTTCTCGTCGCGCTCGTAGTCGAGGCGGTCGCTACCGCTGCCCGTCTGTGCGGGGCCGGTGGCGGGACCCGCCACGGCGCCGGGGGCCTGCGGACCGGCAACGGCCGGGCTGAAGTTCCCCGCGCTGATGGTCCCGCCGACGCCCAGCGAGAGGGCGGCCAGCGAGACGCCGGCTGCCTTGATGTACTGTCGCTTAGAGATGTTCATGGGGTTGGTTGTACCTCCACGCTGAACGAGGGAGGGCGACGGAATAAGTATCTGTGAACCGTAACGTAATGCCCTTCCGTACCCCTCCGGGCGTTACGCAACCGTGCCGCGGTTACCTTCACGTACGTCGGTTACGTCCGAGGTCGGACGCGGAGGCTCCGAGCGCGAGAGAACAATCAAATTTGAGATAGTTAGTCGAGACGGTGTCACCGCTGGCCACCGGGGCGGGCGTCGATGTCGGTGTTACGGGCCGGGGGACTCGGTCTGGGGTTCGGTGGGCGTCGCGGACGGCGTCGTCGCGACCCCCCGGAGGTCCTCGACCTGGTCGACGGCGTCGTCGACGAGTTCGACCGCCTCCTCGACGAGTGCCTCGGCGTCCTCCAGTTCCTCGATATCGAGGCGGCCGCGCACCTCCTCGACGGTGTCCAGTAGTCGCTCGACGCTCCGGCCGGCCGTCCGCTGGGCGCGCGAGGCGGCCCGCACCGCGGTGCGTTCGTCGCGCGTCAGTTCCTCGTCGAAGGCCCGCTGAACCGTTCGGTCGACGTCGAACAGAGCCGCCCCGGCCAGCCCGAGTTCCGACTCGGCCGTGTCGAGGCTCCCCCCGAGGTCGGCGTTCAGTCCCTCGACGCTCGTGCGCGCGGAGTCGAGTCCGGAGACGGCGTCCTCGGCGGCCTCCATGCCCTCCCTCAGTTCCTCGAGGATGGTGTCGATGTCGGCGCCGGTGCGGGCGTCGTCCAGCGCCTCGAGCGCTTCGAGGATAGCTATCTCGGCCTCGAACAGTTTCTCCTCGGCCTCCTCGACGACGTCCTCGGTCTCATCGGCGTCCTCGGCGGCGGCCTGTAGCGCCAGTTCGGCGCGTCGGAGCGGCGCCTCCGCCGTCTTGAGGTCGGCCAGCACCTCGCGGAGGGTGGCCCGGGCCGCCTCGCGTTCGGACGTGGAGCGGCCGTCGTCCTCGTCGTCGTCCGTCTGGGCGAGCGGTCCGCCCCGTAAGGTCCCCGGGAGCGCCAGCACCGCGCCGGTGACCGCGAGGAGTTTCAGGAACACCCGACGCGGTCCCGCGGCTGGTTGCGCTTGCGTGTCTAGTGCCATCACGGCCTCTAGCGCAAGCGAGGTATTGAGACTTCTTCGTGGGTTCTGGAGGGTTCAGCCGGAACACAGGTCAGCCTCGCCGAATACGTCGCGGTTGGTCGGTTTCGGCGAGGTAACCTAGCGGTCGCCGCGAGCGCACGACCGACGAAAAGGGGCCGTCGACGGAATCGGGCCGGGTCACTTGGCGAGTTCGAGCGCGAACGGCGGTTCGGTGTACTCCTCGACGGCCTCCTCGCCGACGGGTACGTCGAGCCACTCGAGGCCCCATGCGAGCATCGACCCGGTAACGCCCTGAAGCGAGTGTCCTCGCTCGGTCAGCGAGTACTCCACCCGGAAGGGCTTCTCGCTGACGATGGCCCGGTCGACGAGGCCGTTCTCCTCGAGGTTGAGGAGGCTCTCGGAGAGCACCTTGCTCGAGAGCCCCTCGATTCGCTCCTGCAACGTGGCGTACCCCAGTGGGCCCTGCGTGAGGAGGACGTAGACGATGACGGGGTTCCACTTCCGACCCACAATCTTCGCTACGGTCGCGAGCGTCTGTTCGAACTCGTACAGTAGATGCTCGTCGGCTATCGCTCCGTCGAAACGGTCGTGTTTTGCTGGCATCGGTCACACCCTGGATTATCTACAGGTAGGGGCTACAAGGGGGATAACCCGGACCCGAACCACGGCGGTTCCCCCGGAGTTACCTCACTCTGAGCCCTCGAACAGCGCCTCCAGCAGGTGGTGGTGGGCCTTCCGCAGGTGTTCGTGGAACGTCGACGGCGAGATGCCGATGACGGCGGCGATCTCCTCGGCGGTACTCGCCCGCGGCCACTCGTAGTAGCCGCCGAAGTACGCCGACTGGAGGACCGTCCGCTGGCGCTCCGTGAGCGACCCGAGCGCCGACGCCGTCACGACGCCCGAGAGCGAGGCCGTCGGGACGACGTGCTGTTTGCGGACCAACTGGACGTCGTCGTGGCGCGCGCGGTAGGTGTCGACCAGCGCGCGCACGTCCGTCCCGGCGGGCACCTCGACGACGATGCGGCTCTCGCCCGGGCGGGCGGTCACCGACCGGATGCTCGCGCCGAGTTCGAGGAGCGTGTGGAGCTTCGAGGCCGTCACGACGAACTCGAAGAGGCCGCCGTTCTCGTGACCGCTGACGACCCGGTGGCGTTCGACGTTCGGCGACTCAGCCGCGAACGCGGACACCGCCTCGGGCGGCGCTCCCTCGACGGCGACGTACCGGATGAACCGCCCGTCGACCGTGGGGCCGGCCCAGACGAGTTCGCACTCGCAGTCCAGCGCGTCGCAGAGCTGGATGAAGAAGAGCTCCCGGTCCGTCGCGCGGAACTCCAGTTCGATGGTGGGCGCGTCGGGGACGAGCGTCATCGCGGCCGCCGTGACGGCGAACCCGACGAGTTCGCCGAGGGCGCGCACGCTCGCCAGTTCCTCCTCGCCGAACGCCGAGAGCCGGGGCGCACTCACGAGGAGCGCCCCGTAGACGACGCTCCCGTGGGCGACCGGCACCGCGGCGAGCGCGCGGCAGCCGGCGGCGACGGCCGGGCGCGCGCCGGGAGGGAGCGTCGGGTCGTCGCGGAGCCAGCGGGCCACCCAGTGCTCGCCGTCGTAGAGCCGTTCGACGACGGGCGTGCCGTCGCTCCCGTCGAGGGCGACGACCACGTCGAACAGGTCCGTCGACGTGCCCGCGCTCGCCCGCGGGGTGGCCGCGCCGTCGGCGGCCCGACCGAGGATGCACGCATCCGCGTACAGGTCGGAGGCGACGAGGCGATCACAGACCGACTGCTCGATGTCCGCGCGGGTGGGGGCGGCGACGACGGCCTGGACGATGTCCCGGACGAGCGCGTTCGCCCGACCGAGTCGGTCCAGCGACTCGCGGGTCCGGCGGACCTGTTCCTCGCGGCGGCACAGCAGGTCCTCCCGGCGGGCGGCGTCGAACGCGGAGACGAGCGTCGTCCCCGTCAGTTCCGCGAGGCGCAGCGTGAGGGCCGTCTCGTCCGGGACGGCGAGGGCGACGCTGAACACCCCGTAGTCGCCGAGGGGGACGTGGACCTGCCGGGCCCCGTCGCGGTGTTCGACGATCGTCTGCCTCGTGGCGTACGCCCGCCCGAGGGGCGTGGTGTCGTCCGCCGGCACCCGGTCGTCGGGCGCTCCGTCCCCGGTCGTCGCCACCACCGTCAGGTAGTCCGTCTCCTCGTCGTGGAGCCGAACGGTGTTCCGCTCGAACCCGAGGTGCCGGGCGGCGAAGCGCGACCCGAGGCGGGCGACGGCGGTGGGCGTCCGCGCCCGGAGCAGTTCGCCGGTGAGGTCGTACAGCGCGACGAGGCGCCGTTCGGTCGTCGAGCGCTGGGAGACGTCGTGGACGACGACGAGCAGGTGGGGGCGACCCCCGAGGTCGAGCGTCGTCCCCGTCACCTCCACGGGGACCGACCGGCCGTCGGCGTGCCGGGAGTGGAGTTCGCCCGTCCAGCCGGCACCCTCCTCGGAGACCGACCGGACGAACGCCCGGAACGACTCGTCCTCCCCGGGGAAGAGCTGTGACGGGGCGCACGCGAGCAACGCCTCGCGCCCGTACCCGAAGAGGTCGCAGGCGCGGGGGTTGCACTCGCGGACGCGGTCGGCCTCGATGTCGACGACGAGGACGGCGTCGTTCCCGTACTCGAAGGTCCGCCGGAGGTAGGCGTACTCGGGGGGACGCTCGACGGGGATGACCACCGCGGTCAGCAGTCGCTCGCCCTCGTGGTCGACCGGCGCGGTGCGGAGCGCGACGGGCCTGGCCGAGCCGTCGGCACCGACCGCGTCGAGCGTCCGCATCCGTCTGTCGCCGGATTCGAGGGGCGTCGCACCGAGCGTGTCGGGGAAGAGGCGGTCGACGGCGGTTCCCACGAGCGCGCCGGGGTCGTATCCCAACACGGCGGCGGCCCGGTCGGTCCCGTCGACGACGACGCCGTCGGCGACGACGAGGACGCCCGCGACGGCGTCGGCCCCCACTGCTCGGACGAGGTCCTCGTCGATTATCGGCGGGTCTGCGTAAGTCGTCATCGGGAGTCACCAGCGCCCCGGGGCGCGACAGCACTGTGTTTCCGAAGGGACGACAGCCACCTAAGTGTATCGTGAACATCATTCACGGCGTGAGTCACACCCCGCCCGGAGAGTCCGTGCCGGCGAGGGGGTGGAGGACGGTGTGCGTCGCCGGGGACGCCCGCGGGGCGAGGCTCCGTCGGACGGGAACCGGTCGGTAACCCCCCATAGAACCCTTATGCGGGCGCGCCGCCTTCCAGAGCACGTGAACCCGACCCTCGCGCTGAGCCTCGCCCTCGTCGTGGTGCTCGCGGCCTGTGCCGCACCCGTCGAACCGGGCGATGGAATCGGACAGGACGGCACGACAGTACCGGACGGGCCGGTGACGGCGACGTCGGCCGACCCGGACGCGACGAACGGGTCGGAGACGCCCGGACGGGACAACGAGTCGGCGTTCGACCCGCTGGGCTGGGAGAACGGCTACTGGTACAACGCCAGCATCGACGTCGACCAGTCGGACGGCCTCTCGGCAGCGGAACTCGACGCCTACGTCTCGCGGGCGATGGCGCGCATCGAACTGCTCCGGGGGCTGGAGTTCCTCGAACCGGTCGGCGTCCGCGTCGTCAGCCGCGAGAACCACCGCCGGACCGTCGCAGAGTGGACGAACGTGACCGAGGCCGAACGCGTCTGGAACGACCAGGTGTGGGAGGCGCTGTTCGTCGTCGGCGAGGACCGCGACGTGACCGAGGAGTTCGCCGTCCTCTTCGGGTCGAACGTCTTCGGCTATTACGACCCCGAGACCGGCGACCTGGTCGTCGTCACCTCCGACGCGAACCCCGCCATCCCGACGGGCACGCTGGTCCACGAACTCGTCCACGCCCTGCAGGACCAGCACTTCGACCTCGAACGCGCCGACCTGCAGGGGGCGACACAGGACCAGCAACTCGCCGTCGACGGCCTGCTGGAGGGAGAGGCGAACTACCTGATGTACCAGTACCTCGCGCGCTGTGGCCAGTGGGAGTGCGTCGGCACGCAGGCGAGCGGGACGGCCGACGGCACCCGACCGAACGACGGGTTGCTGTACACCGTCCTCCAGCCGTACTCCGACGGTCCCGTCTTCGTCGACGCCCTCGTCCAGTTCGGTGGGTGGGAGGCGGTCGACGCCCGGTACGCCGCGCCGCCGGCCGCCACCGCCCAAATCATCGACCCGAGCGCGCCCGCGCCGGAGCCGGTCGGCTACACGGACACGGCCCGGAACGGGTGGGAGCGCTTCGACGCCGGGAAGAACGGGACCGACAGCGCGGGCGAGGCGTCCATCGCGGTCATGTTCTGGTACCAGGCGCGGGCCTACGGCGCCCCCGTGGTGGACGACCGGGCGCTGTTCGACGTGAGCGCGCGCTACGACCGCTACAACTACACGACCACCCCCTCCGACGGGTGGGCCGGCGACGTGGTCGTCCCCTACCGGAACCCGGCCGGCGGCGAGCACGGCTACGTCTGGCAGACCAAGTGGCACAGCGTCAGCGACGCCATCGAGTTCCGCGACGCCTACCTGTCGGTGCTGGCGGAACACCGCGCCGTCCAGTTCGACGGGACGACGTGGGTAATCGAGGACGGCCCGTTCGCCGACGCCTTCCGCGTCGTCTGGGACGGGCGGACCGTCACCGTCGTCAACGGTCCGACGGTTGAGTCCCTCGACGACGTCCGCCCCGACCTCGCGCGGTGACGACCCCACCCCGTCCGCGGGCGGTCCCTCCCCACCGGCGGACCGACCGTGCGGGTACCGACCGGTCCCCGCGTCGGGAGGTTACACGTCGGTTCGCGAGTGGTTAACAGTCGAGACGGACTACTGTCAGGTATGCGAGACGCCGATGGGTGCGTGGCGGTCGGCGGACGGGGGGCGGCGAGCGCGGGGCGGACGGACGAGGGGGACCCGAGGCGGGCACTTCCCTCACCGCTCGACGTCGGCGTGGTGTACGACGACCCGGAGTGGCGCTTCGAGCGGTCGGTCGAGCGCTGGGAGGACGTCGCGGTGGGCGTGACGGTCCGGTTCAGCAAGGTCGTGACCGACGCCGACGTCCACGGCTTCGGCCTCGTGACCGGTGACACCAGCCGACTGCACTTCGACGAGACGTACGCCGAGGGGACCCGCTTCGGCGGACGGGTCGTCCACGGTCTGCTCACCGCGGGCGTCGTCAGCGCCGCGCTGGCGCGCCTTCCCGGGACCGCGGTGTATCTCTCCCAGACCACGGAGTTCCTCGCGCCGGTCCGCGTCGACGACGAACTGACGGGCGTGTGCGAGGTGGTCGAGGCCCTCGGCGGGGACCGCTATCGCCTCCGAACGGCCGTCCGAACCCAGCGCGGCGAACACGTCCTGCGGGGCGAGGCCGTCGTCCTCCTGGACCGACCGGCGTGAGCGGTCGTGTCGTCCGGGTAACCACATTACAGGCCGGTTCGAGAGCCGTTAATACCGTTCCCCGACGAGTTCTACCCGACGACCGCGCGTCGAGAGAGCCATGACCATCTACAAGGGATGCCCGTACTGCACGGCGGTGTTCGCCATCGGGCCCGAGGAGGACGAACCGCTACGACGACACATCGCGCACACCCACACCGCGACACCGGACCTCGTGGTCGTGTCCGAGGGCGACCCGGACGGACACGGGGAGGTGGGCGCACTGCGCGTCCGCCTCGCCGCGGGCGACCGACCCACCCGCGACCTGACGCTCGCGTTGCTCGCCGGACAGGGCGTGACCGTCGAGTCGCTGGTCGAGTGGTTCGGTCTCCCCCCGGAGACGGTCCGTGAGCGAGTCGACGCCGTCAACCGGGCGATGGCCGCGCGACACCGGCGGCCCGGCGGACACGGACGTCGCTCGGCGGGCGTGGACGACCGGGGCGACCGGCGCACGGCAGAACGAGCACAGCGACGACGAGAACCGACGGCCGAACAGTAGGGCCGCCTCCCGCTCCGACGTGTGACCAACCCCTCTCGACCGCCGCGAGCGCGGAGCGGAACCCGCGGCGTGACCTGTCGGCGACGCGCCGGGCGCGTCGCGTCCGCCGTCCCGGGACCGCACCCGAGGACGGTCCTCCCCCGAGGACGATGCTGTGACCGAGGTGTCCGACCAGTCCCCCGACCACCGCGGCGGGCCGTCTCTCGGACCGCGCCCCGGTCGTCGCGTGGACACCGGAGGTAGGTACGGCCATCCCGGGCATAACTGCGGGCCGCAGATGTTGGGTCGGTGGGCGGTCCTGACGGGGCGTCGTCCGAACGCGGTGTCAGGACCGCGCCGGCCACGGCCACCCGAACCGCCGGGGACCGACAGAACCGATTTATCCGGGGAGGGCGTACACTCACGGTGCGAACGGAACGCACGATGGAGAGGTGACGAGATGGGACACGACCGGGGGCGGCGGCGTATCGAACTGTTCACGCGAGCGTCCACGACCGAGACCCGACGCCAGCAGTCGGCGGTCGTCGAACGACTCCGACTGCTGGAGGACGAGGGCGTCATCGACGGCTTCGTCCACCGCGTCTGGAACGCCGAGCTCTGCCCCCGGTCGGCCGCCGACCGAACGCCGTGGTGCGACGTGGCGATGCGGAAATACGCCGAGTTCGCGGCGTGGTGCGAGCGCCGGGAGCGGACCCTTCGACCCTTCTTCGACGAGCGGTCGGTGCACTCGACCATCACCGGCGAGCGAGCCGAAGTCGTCGTCTTCCCCGTCACCTGCGTCGCGGTGTACGACGGCGACGAACTGCTCGACGTCGCCCCCTCGCGGAACGCAAAGCGGGTCTACACGGTCGAGGCGTGTCTCGCCGCCCTCGAACGAGCGCCCGAACTCCGAACCTGACCCGGGGCAGTGCTTTACAACCGTACGACTGTAAAGTAACGGAGTCACCGGGAGGATACCTGCCGGTGGTTGGTGACGGCGGGTCGACCCGTGAACGGGCGCGTCGCCGTCGCTGATCGGGAAGCCGGCGAGAAAAAACGCGTCTCGAACGTCGTGGAGACACCGACGGTCCACGGACACGCGTCACGGTGGGCCGGTTCGGGACCAGCGGGCCGTCCCGGGCGATACCGGGTCGAACTCAGAGGCGGCGGGCCTCGAAGTCGTTGCCGGACTCCCACTCGAGCATGACGTCCTCGTCGCGGTACTCGAGTTCGGTGCCGTCGTACTCGAGGGTGACGTCGCCGGTGATGTCGAGTTCGTCGTTCACGTCGTCCCACTCGAGCTGGATGGCGTCGCCCTTGTACTCCAGTTCGTTGGAGTCGTCCTCGAAGGAGTCAGCGGCGCCCTCGGCCTCGAGTTCGACGTCGCCGTCGCTCCCTTCTAGGTCGATCATTTCGCCGCCGACCTCCATCGAGACCTCCAGGTCCGTGCCCGCGTTGTCGGACTCGAAGTCGAGGCGGACATCGCCGCTGTTGACCGAGAGTTCGACGTCCGCGTCGTTGTTGTTCGTCTCGAACGTCAGGTCGAGGTAGTCGAACTCGATGTTGCCGTTCTCGTCGCGCTCGTAGTCGAGGCGGTCGTCACTGCTACCCGTTTGGGCGGGCGCGTCGGGCCCGGCGAGGGCCGTCTGTCCCGGAGCCGTGGCGAGCGTGCCACCGACCCCGAGCGAGAGGGCGGCCAGCGAGACGCCGGCTGCCTTGATGTACTGTCGCTTAGAGATGTTCATGGGGTTGGTTGTACCTCCACGCTGAACGAGGGAGGGTGACGGAATAAGTATCTGTGAACCGTAACGTAATGCCCTTCCCCCCGACGCCCCCCGTTTCAGTGAGGTGAGCGCGTCACCCTCAAGTAGGGTGGTTTCGTCGGTCACAGCCCTGGACCCCTGAGAGAGGCGGTTCGTCTGTCAGCGTTCATGTACGACGGTGCGTGTTCGGGCGCACACGCGAGGGGCGGCCGGTCGAGGGACGTCGTCGGGGCGGACTCGCCGGAGGGCCGGGCGGTGACCCGGACGCCGACAGCGATGAGTGACCGTCACGGAGGGACAGAAAGGTGATAACCGGACGTGAGCCACTCTACATGACTGATGGCGGTCCTCGACGACGACTCGAAGGCGGCGCTCGCGAGCGGACGGGACACCCTGAGAGGCCTCTGGGGAGCCGCCCGTGCGAACCTCCAGCGGGTCTTCGTCGCCTTCCTCGTCGGGTTCCTCGGAAGCTTCTACCTCCTCCAGTGGTTCGTCTGGGACCGCCTGCAGGCCGACCTGTTCGCCCGTCTCCCGCCCGCGGTTCGCGAGGCGACGAGCGTCATCGCGCTCACCCCCTTCGACGTCATCCTGCTGCAGGCGAAAATCGGCATGGCCGCAGGGACGCTGCTTGCCGTCCCCGTCGTGCTCTACTACGCCCGCGAGTCGCTCGCGGCCCGGGGGCTGTGGCCGGACCTGCCCCGCCGGACCATCGCCGCCGTCGCCGTGCTGGCCGTCGCCCTGTTCGTCGGCGGTATCGCGTACTCGTATCTCCTCTTCTTCCCCCTGATGTTCTCGTTCCTCACGAGCTACTCCGTGCAGGTGGGGTTCTCGCCGACGTACTCCATCGTCAGCTGGGCGGAGTTCGTCTTCGTCCTCTCGCTGTCGTTCGGGCTGGCGGCGGAACTCCCGCTGGCGATCCTCGGGCTCTCGCTCACCGAGATCGTCCCCTACCGGACCTTCCGCGAGCGGTGGCGCTACGCCGTCGTCGGCATCTTCGTCTTCGGGGCGGTGTTCTCCCCGCCCGACCCATTCACGCAGATCATGTGGGCCGTCCCGCTCCTGATACTGTACGCCCTCAGCCTCGCGCTGACGAGGGCCGTGCTGGCGCTGAGGGGCGGTCGCGACCGCGTGAGTCTCCGGGGCGCGCTCCGGGCGAGCGCACCTCGAAACGTCGCCGTCGCCGGCGTCGTCTCGACGGCGCTGGTGGGCGCACTCGCGGTCGGTGCCGGGCGCGCCGTCTACCGGGGACTCGCAGACCCCCGACTTCCGGTGTCGCCCGGGCCGCTCCCACCCGTCGAGTCGCTGGTCGGCCTACCGCGCCCCGCCGCCCTCACCGCCCTCGGGGTCGCCGTCTTCGTCGTGGTGCTGGTCGCGGGGAGCGCCCTGTCGCTCTACCGGGCCGCCGTCGCGCCGCCCGCCGAGACTTCCGACGACGCGGGGGGCGCACGCGGCCCGTTCCCCGTCCCCCTCGACCTCGCGACGCTCCCCGTCGAGGGACTGCTGGTCGCGCCGACGGCGCTGTTCGCCGCCCTGACCGACGAGGCGGCCCTCTCGTACGCGAGGGGCGCGATGGCCGCCGGCGAGGGGGAGCGCGCTCGCGTCCTGCTGGCGCGCTTCGACGACGCGCGGGCCGCGACCGAGACAGCGGCACGGGCCGAACGCGACCGGGCGGCGCGGACGCGGGAAGCGGGCGGCCCGGACGAGGAGGGGACCGACCTCGTGGCCTCGGTGCGGCGGACGGCGGCCGACATGGCCACGGCGTTCAGGGACGAGGAGGTCACGGAGGACGACCTCGGGGGGTACCTCTACGACCTCCAGTTCGTCGTCGAGAGCCTCACCTCGCGGACGTTCCGCATCGTCGCCACCTTCATCGGCGTGCTCGCGGTCACGTTCGTGGCGTTCTACCAGGGCGGCGTGGAGGCGGTGAAGAACGACTTCCTCGCGCGCCTGCCCGCGAGCGTCGCGCCCGGCGACATCGACATCGTCGAACTCCACCCCGTCGAGACGCTCGTCTTCGGCGTGAAACTGAGCACGCTGCTGGCGGCCATCGTCACCCTCCCCGTCGTGCTTTACTACGCGTGGCCCGCGCTGAAGGCCCGCGGCCTGGCGGGCGGCGACCGGCGCGTGCTCCTCGTCTGGGGCGGGGCGCTGCTGGCGGGCCTCGCAGGCGGCGTCACCGTCGGGTACGCCGTCGTCGCCCCGACGGTCATCTCGTGGCTCGCCGCCGACGTTGTGCGCGCCGAGATGCTCGTCTCCTACCGCATCAACGCCTTCGGCTGGCTGGTGTTCCTCACCACCGTCGGCGTCGGCTTGCTGGCGACGGTGCCCGTCACGATGCTGCTGTTCCACTTCGGGGGCATCGTCCGCTACCGGCCGATGCGCCGGCGCTGGCGGGAGGTGACGGTCCTCGTGTTGGTCCTCGCGAGCGGTCTGATGTCCGGGGGCGTCTTCACCATGTTCCTCCTGACCGTCCCGACGATGGTCGCCTACGGCGTCGGTCTCGGCGTCCTCTGGGTGGTGACGCTCGGCGGACGGACGGGACAGGAACGCTCGCTGGGCCGACCCGACGGGGCCGGCGAGAGCGAGCGGTAGCGAGACGGGAACCGACGGGTAAGAGAGGGTGAACGGCCGGTAGTCGGGACGTTACTATCTACCGGCGAAGCGCTAATATGTCCCTGAGGTAACTCGTACGCATGAGCGATTCGAAGACCCGAGCGAGCGTCTGTGGAAAACACCTCGACGACGGCGAGCGCTGTCGACGACCCGTCCCGTTACCGAATCTCACGTGCATCCACCACCGACGGCGACTCTGTCCGTGAGGCCCCGATCAGGGACCGTACCGGCCACCTCGGCGGAATCCGGACCGAAAAAGCAAGCGGTTGACTGGTGAAGGTTTATCATACCCGATGGCGTACCGACGAGTCTGATGGCAGGGTGGCGAGACAAGTGCGGCGCGGAGGGTCGGGAGCCGTGCTGTAAGCTGGGTCGGGGCATCGAACAGTACGACCTCGGGGCGTTGGACGACCAACTGGCGGCACGGTGGCGGGGCGACGGCGTCGAGAAACACAGCCTCCGAGACCTGGCGGAGTACGTCAACAGGCAGATGCTGGAGCGCGCTCTCGCGCTGGCCGGCGTCCGCCCCGTCGACGGCGAGGTGGCCAACCTGTATCGCCTGCTGGTCGACGACGACGTGAGCGAGGGCCGCCGTCGCGAGGCCGAGCGCCGCCTCGAACGCGAGGGTATCGACGTGGCGGCGGTGCGCGGCGCGTTCGTCTCCCACCAGTCGGTGTACACCCACCTGCGCGACTGTCGGGGCGTCACCTACGAGGAGACCGTCGACGACACGGCCCGTGTCGAGCGCCGGGCCTCGGCGCTGTTCGCCCTCCAGAACCGCGCGGAGACGGTGACGGCGGAGACGCTCGAACAGCTCCGGTCGGCCGACCTCATCGCGCTCGACGAGTTCGACGTCCTCGTGGACGTGCGCGTCGCCTGCGACGGCTGTGGGCGCTACCACGAGGTCGACGACCTGCTGGAGCGACGGGGCTGTGACTGTCAGACGACCTCGAACGATTGAAGTGACCGGGTGTCGAACGGTAGCCGATGACACCGGCACAGACGTCAGAGCACGCCATCGAGGTCGAGGCCGAACACGTCGGGGGCATCGACCGTTCGGCCGTCACGCTTCACCCCGGCGTCAACGTCCTCGTCGGGCGGAACGCGACCAACCGGACCTCCTTCCTGCAGGCACTCATGGCCGGTCTGGGGAGTTCCGGCGCGTCGCTCAAGGGTGACGCCGAGGAGGGTCGCGTCGAACTGACCGTCGACGGGGAACGCTACACCCGGACGCTGACGCGACGGAACGGGAGCGTCGCCTTCGGCGGGGACCCCTACCTCGACGACCCGACGAAGGCCGACCTCTTCGCCTTCCTGCTGGAGACCAACGAGGCCCGACAGGCCGTCGCCCGTGGCGACGACCTGCGCGAGGTGGTGATGCGACCGGTCGACACCGCGTCGATACAGGCGGACATCGAGCGACTCATCGCCGAGCGCCGCGAGATAGACGCCGAACTGGAGGACGTCGAGGACGCGAAGGCCCGCCTCCCGGAACTCGAAGAGCGCCGCCGGTCGCTCGAGGCCGACGTCGAGGCGAAGCGCGAGGAACTCGCCGAGATTCGCGCGGAACTCGAAGACAGCGACAGCGGCGTCGAGGCCGCCCGCGAACGCGAGGACGAACTCGACGAACGACTGGACGCGCTGAACGACGCCCGCTCGACGCTGGAGGACGTCCGCTACCAGTTGGAGACCGAACGCGAGAGCCTCGATTCGGTGCGAGAGGAGCACTCGTCGCTGGCCGAGGAGCGCGAGGACCTGCCGGAGACGCCCGAGGAGGCGATCGAGGAACTGGAACGCAGACAGGAGGAACTGCGCCGCCGCAAGCGCGAGTGCGACTCGACGGTGAGCACGCTCCAGACGGTCATCCAGTTCAACGAGGAGATGCTGGAGGGCGAGAACGGCCTCATCGAACTCCTCCGCGAGGAGGACGGCGAGTCGGCCGGGGCCGTCACCGACCGCCTCCTGGGGGACGACGCCGGCGTCTGCTGGACCTGCGGGACCGAGGTGGACGCCGACCGCATCGAGGCGACGCTCGACCGCCTGCGCGACATCGCCCGCGAGAAGCGCGCCGAGCGCGCCAACCTGACCGAGCAACTGGAGGAACTCAAAGCCGAGCACGACGACCTCACGACGGCGAGCGAGCGCCGGGCGACCCTCGAACAGCGCGAGGAGCGGTTGGCCGACGAGATCGGCGACCGCGAGGACGCCATCGAGCGCCTGAAGGAGGAGCGCGCCGAGGTACAGGACCGACTGGAGGAGCTACAGGACGCCGTCTCGGATCTCGAGAGCGAGGTGGACGAGACGGTGCTGGAGCGCCACGAGGAGGCGACGGAAGTGGAGTTCGAACTCGGTCGCCTCGACAGCGACCTCGAACGCGTCGAAGAGCGCATCCGCGAGGCGGAGTCGGTCGTCGAGACGGAAGCCGACCTGCGCGAGGAGCGCGAGCGAATCGCCTCGGACCTCGAGGACCTGCGGACGCGGGTCGACCGACTCGAGCGCGAGACCGTCGAGCAGTTCAACGAGCACATGGAGGAACTCCTCTCGGTGCTCGACTACGGCAACCTCGAACGCGTGTGGCTCGAACGCCGCGAGCGACAGGCCCGCGAGGGTCGTCGGACCGTCACCCGCAGCGACTTCGACCTCCACATCGTCCGCCGGACGGACGAGGGGACGACCTACGAAGACACCGTCGAGCATCTCTCGGAGTCCGAGCGCGAGGTGACGGGCCTCGTCTTCGCCCTCGCCGGCTACCTCGTCCACGCGGTGTACGAGACGCTCCCGTTCATGCTGCTGGACTCGCTGGAGGCCATCGACTCCGAGCGCATCGCCGCACTGGTCGAGTACTTCGAGGCGTACGCCCCGACCATCGTCGTCGCGCTCCTCCCCGAGGACGCACAGGCACTCAGCGAGGGCTACACCCGCATCACCGACATCTGAGGGCGACCTGTCCGACCGGGCGAGGCGGGCCGGACACTCGCCCGGGTGAGAGCGTTTTCACCCGGTCAGGGGAGGAAGTCGGCTGCCCGGTCTGTTGCGTCGGGTCGCGTCGGAGCGGGTCGCGTCAGAGCGAGTCAAGGTGGCCTTCGGGGCCGGCCCCCCCGTCGTCTTCGTCCCGACGCCACAGGCCGCTGACCGGTTGCCGGCGGTGCTCCTGTGGGAGCGCGCAGGCTAAATCCGCGGACGGCGTACGTGTGGGCAGGACTACTTCTGGCGAACCCGACGCCGAGGTCACCCGAGCGGTTCTCGGCTGTCCCCGGGTGGGGTCGGGAGCCCGATGAGCCGTACGAACTATGACGAAGAGTAACGAGAAGGTCGAACGACTGGCCGCCATCCTCGCTGGACTGGGGAGCGACGCGACGTTCACGGAACGACAGGCCGAGAGCCGCGGGACCGTCCGGACCGACGCCGAGGTGGACGCCGCCGTCCACCGCGTCGTCCGCGCCATGCGCGAACGCTACGGGTTCGAAACCGCGCTGAGCGACGACGACCTCGTCCACGTCGTCCGCGGGTACTACCGGGGGACGACCGACGAGCGACTGGCCGCCGACGTCGGGGCCGGTGCCGACGACGTCGCCGGGGGCCGCGTCGCGCTCCACCTGTTCCGCCCGACGGACCTCGACGCGCCGTTCGACCTCGACGCCCTCAGGACGGCCGACGAGGACCGCGACGCGGCGGGCGACCCGCGGGCGACCGACGACCAGCTCGCGCGGACGCTCGGCATCGACCCGGCCACCGTCCGGCGCTGCCGGTCGGTCCTCGACGCTCGCCGGGAGGCACGCCGCGTCAGCTACCGGTACCCCGCGGAGTTCGCGGCGCTCCTCGACGTGGACGACGACGAGGCGCTCGCCGACATCTTCCTCACCGACCGGCGACTGATGGACCTCGTGACGCAGTAGGCGAGGGCACCGGACGAGGGCGAACCGTCGGGGGATGCGTCCGTTCGGACGGACGGGGCGGGACCACGCCGACGACGGGTCCACGTCGGATGTTTCCGTCGTGCGTACTGCTCGCCCCGATTGGTCA
>NZ_CP100453.1 GCF_024227715.1 Halomarina litorea
CATATGGTATTAAGCCTTTTGGAGATAGACAATAGGCTTGCATATTGCGGTAAGTCTACTTGTAGTCACCAATAGGACTAAGCCAATTGGCTACATACAACGGGACATGACCGCACGGGAGCGCGACGAGAGCGGGAAGTACACCGAGACGGTCACGCTGGCGGGCGTGCTCGACGTGTTCGACCGCGTCCGAGGGCCTCCCGTCGTTACGTCCTCGGACGTCGCCGAGCACCTCGATTGTACGACTGAGGCGGCCCGGCAGAAGCTCGCCCGCCTTGTCGAGCGGGGGGACGTCGACCGGCGAAAGACCGGACGGACGGTGATATACTGGCGACCGGACAGGGGAGAGGGGGGCCCCCGACGAGAAGCGACGGAAACGGTCCGAGAACCACTCCGTGACGACGGGGGGTCTACCAGGGACGACGGACAGACCGGCGAGCACGAGCCACCGGCGGACGACAGCGGTGGGTCGCCCGGAACGGACAGCCTCGCGAGAGACGACAGGTTAGAGGAGCAGTTTCGCGCCTACCTCGCCGGGCGGACACCCCGGACGTCTCACGGGAAGGCCGCGACGGTCGACGTCTTTCGACTCCTCCGGGGGCGGGGGACGATGAAAACCAGCGAGTTGAAAGCCGAACTGTTCGACCGTCACGGCGACGTCTACGATAACGAAAAGTCGCTGTGGGAGTCTGTCTCCCGGTATCTCGACGAACACCCCGGTATCGAGAAAGGCGGCTACGGGGAATGGCAGTACGCCGGCGACGAGGCCGCCCGCGACGCCCTCAACGAGTGACCGTGACCGACGATCCGCGAGACTACGACCGGGAGTTCACGACGGCGGCCGGCCGCAGCGCCCGGCGACGGCTCGGTATCGACACCGACCACGGCGAGGTGACGCGCTTCGTCGTCCAACTCGAGTATTGCACCGACCCGGAGGCCGATGAGTGGGCCACCGTCGTCCGGTACGACCACGACGGCGAGGGGAGTGACGAGGCCACCCACGACGTCACCGAGGAGGGGTTACACATCGACGTCTACCGCGACGGGGCGAAGGTCGACAGTCACGAACTCACTCCGCCCATGCCGGCGAACGCGGCCCTGAATGCCGCCGAAGCCCATTTGAGCGAGCACGTTGAAGGCTACCTACGGAGATTTGAGCAATGGCACGGGATACAGAACCCATGACCGACGAGGAGATCGACGCGCTCCGCACGGAGTTGCACGAGCAGCGCGAGGAGATCCGCGACTACCTCGGCGGCGAGGGCGTCGACGTCAGGGCATGGGACGACGCCCCGGCCCGTGACCACGGCGACGCGGTCGACGAGGCCCGACCCGACGGCGGGAGCGAGTGACGAACAAAGGATTCCTGATTGTTAGACAGAGAGCGTGGGTCTCTCAACAGCGTCGTTCCTGCTCTGCGGTGTCCGAGTGTTGTTCCTCCCAGTGACCATGCTTGGCCAGTTTGACCGTCGCCCGGCGAAGCAGTTTCGAGAGTTCTTGGTCCGTGACGCCGACTTCTTCGGCGAGTTCGACGGTGGTGATACGCCGGGGGACGTCGAAGTACCCGCGCTCGACGGCGGTCTGCAACGCGTCTCGCTCCTGTGCGGTCATCGGGACCCCATCCGTCCGGTCGACATCGTCCATGTGTGTGTGTGTCACGATTCGGCCCTCCTTCAATTCATGGCCTGTTCTGGCCACAGTCGGTCGAAACGGCACGTCTTGGCGTCATGAACGACAATGGTAGAGGGAACACCAACTGGTATCCGTCTGGCCGCCCTCACATCACGTGAACGATTGACTCACGGTTCCTGTGACCGTGGTATTCCCCTTGAGGACCGACTTCTCTGTGAACTACCCCTGAATCGCGGATTGCTCGTTCACAGAGAGACTCATGTCCAACACAGCACCGACCATCGAGAGCCGGGAAGCGCTCCACGAACAGTTCATCGCCCTCATCGACGCTGCCGAACGCGGCAGCGTCGATGTAGAGGGTGGGTACGACGTCGAAACCACCGAAGGGGGTAACCTCTACGACGTCGAGGTTATTGCCGTCAGTCCGAACCGAGACTGAAACACTCGCGGCACGTGTCTAACAGCTGCGTCACGACGAATCGGTGTGAAAGAAATTTCGGGGCTCACACCGCCCGGCGGCCTCCTCGCACCGCCCCCGTTACAAATGCTCCTCAGGGTTCGGGTGCATACCGCCGTAGTCGAGGGCCATGTGGGCTTTGTACGGTATCTCCTCGCCAGCCTCGAGCACCTCCCGGACCTTTTCCAGGGGCGGACACTCCTCGAGCGGTGGGACGTCAATCTCGACACCGACCTCGACGGGCGCGTACACGCCGTGTTTGTCAGCGTATTCGCGAATGACGTCGTTCGCGACAATCTCCTCGAGGGTGTCGAAAATCGCCTCGCGGTCGGCGTCGGCGCGTATCATGTGGTAGACGGCCGCGAGCACGGCGCCATGTACGATACCGAGCTCGTAGTCGTCCCACTCGTCGGCCGGGAACAGCCGGCTTAAGTCGTCCTCCTCGAGGAGGAGGAGGTACTGTATGTCGATGAGGGCGTTTCGGAAACGATTACGTATCTTGTGTCGCTTTTGCCGAACGGCGCTATCGCTCATATCCGCCCGGACGCTCTCGCCCTCGGCCGCGAGGAGAAACGCCCTGTCGTGAGGCGTGAGAATCCCCCGGTCGCGGTCGGCGTCAGGGTCAACTATCCTGGTATCTGAGTCCCGATTTCCGTTACTGCTCACGGTAACACCCTATGCCCACACTACAAAAGCATTAATGGTGGAGGAGCAATAATGGGCAGATAGAGAATGGCGACGACGATTACGACGATTTCCGTTCACGCCGAGCGCGCCGAGGCGCTTCGGGAAGTTCGCGACGAGCACGACCTCCCGAGCATGGACGCCGCTCTGGAAGAACTACTAAATCAGAGAGGCGAGAGAAGCCACTCGTGAACGGTAGTATCGATGAAAACACCGTCGGCCTGAATCTGTCCAGGACCGGGCCGACGGCGTTTGACGAGTTCGGGCTTGGTAACCCGGCCGCGACGTGTCACACGACGCGACCGGGTGAGGGGCGCGACGGTGACACGACGAGCAGGCGGTGGTGCCTGTGAGTGTTCCTTCTACCGCCGGAGCCTTTAGAGTTACTGCATACTCTAACGGCCGGCCATCCACGCCCGTCAATGGCCTCCAGCACGCCTTAGTGCTGGCATTGGGGCTACATGACGGACACTCAGGACACGAATAGTCGTATCGACGACGACCGACCGACGCCCGAAGCCTCGCCGAGCGCTGGCTGGCGAGCGACGGCCGCGCTTATGCACGTCACCGCCGGCCTCGAGGAGTGCGACGTTCTCGGGTGCGACGGCGACGCCGAGCCCGTCCGGGTGATTGACGACGCCGTCGACACTGACGCCGTCCGCGAGGGCGTCCGGTGCTCGGATCACGCGAAGGACTTTCTGGAGGTATCTTCATGACTACCGCCGACACCGACGACGACACGCTCGAGGAGCTCGCCGAGTACCTACGACTGAATCCCGAGGCGACCACGCCCGAGGCACTCGGCGCAACCGATACCGACCCGGCCGTATGGGGTGACATCGTCGACGGCGCCCTCGCGACCGACGAGCCTCACCTGGCGCTCGAAACGCCCGACACCGGCGCGTCGGAGGGGAATTCTCGGGACGCAAACCCCACCCTCGAGGCGGACAAACCGGCCTCGACGACGTCCGACACTCCCGATACCGACGGTTCGGCGCTCGTCGACGCGCTGGAGTGGTTCCACCAACAGCTCAACCGCGATCTCCCCGACGAGTGCGACTACGACACGCCCCGCGACTACTACCGCGACGGGCGCGGGTGGAGCGCCGACACTATCGACGAGAAACTCCTCGGGTACGCGCCGGCGAACTACAAAGACGACCTAATCGCCTATCTGTTCGACCGAGGACACGGCCGCGACGAGATTCTCGCAACGGGGCTGTTCGGCGAGCGCGACGACGGGAACCTATACGCGACCTGGAGCGGGCGCTACGTCCTCCCGTATTTCGACGCCGACGGCCGGCCGGTGTTCGCGATCTCGCGGGCGACCGACCCGGTTCACTCGGCCGACTGGAAGGGCAACAAGTACGATAAGCTCCAAGTGACGCGCGAGGACGTCACCGCCGAGGAACCGATTTACGGCCTCGACACCCTCGAACCCGGCGAACCCGTCCTTATCACCGAGGGGATCGCCGACGCGATCACCGCTCACCAGGCGGGGTATCCCTGTCTCTCGCCGGTGACGGTGCAGTTCAAGAACAGCGACCGCGAGGACCTCCTCGACGCGCTCGCCGAGCGGGACGTCGGGCGAGCGTACCTGATTCAGGACGCCGAGCGACCGACGAGTGACGTCGACGACCGCGACCGGCTCACCCTCCAGCAGTTCGGCGACGGCGTCAAAGGCGCCGTTCGGACGGCCGCCTATCTCGACGACCACGGCCTCGAGGCGAGAGTCGCCGAGCTCCCGCGCCCCGGCCTCGAGAAAGTCGACCTCGACGACTACCTCCAGGGCTGGAGCGACGACCTCACGCCGCTCCTCGCCGGCGCGAAACCCGTCGACCAACACCCGGCCTATGACCCCGACACCGCGAGGGACGTCGCCCTCGACGCCGCCGAGGCGAGCACGATTACCGCCGACGCCGTCGACACCGACGGCGACCACTCGGCGCTATTCGACCTCACTATCCCGGACGTCACCGGCCTGTCGTGGGACTACCGAGGAGCGAACCCGCTCGGCCACCACGGCGAGAGTGAGAACTACTTTGTCCTCCTCGAGGGCCACGGCGTCGCCTACGACCACAAATACAAAGCCGCGTACAACGCCCTCACGTACCTCCTCGTCGACGCCGGCGAGCGACGGCCGACCTCACCGAACGGCCGCCTCGACGACGCCGAGGTGTTCGCGGCCTGGCGACACGCCAAACGCGAGGGCTGTATCCCCGACGACGACCCGATCCCTCACCGCGCCCTCCAGTACGTCGCTCGCGAGCACGACCTCATGGAGGACGGCGACCTCATGGACGGGTGGAAACTCCCGCGCGAGGCGTACAACGCCGCCCTCGAGAAAGTCCGCGAGGAGTACGGTGTCGACCCCGGCCGAGGCGACATAGCCGCCGGCGAGCGCGAGCACACCGCCGTCCTCCCGGCCGCCGTCCGCGACCTTACCACGGCCGCGAGCGGGTGGGACTGGAAACACGCCGGTCGCGACGACGACACCCTCACCGTCGAGGACGCCCGCGAGCGGACGGTCGACGCGATCGCCGACGCCTACACCTCGAGCGACCGGGTGCTCGTCGAGGCGCTTCCGACTATGGGGAAGTCCTACGGCGCCGTGAAAGCGGCCGCCGACACCGACCAACAGGTGACGGTGCTCACCGGCCGAGGACACAAAGAACAGTACGAACAGTTCCGGGAGTGGTGCGACGAGCACGGCCTCGACTACTACACCCTCCCGAGTTTCACCCGCGACTGTGACACGGCGAACGGCGAGCACGGCCAGGAGTGGGCCGACACCGTCGCCGGGTGGTATCGCCGAGGCGCGACGCCGAAGGAGATTCACAAGTCGGCCGAGTACGTCCTCGACCGCCCGCTCCCGTGCCAGGAGCATGAGGGCCAGCGGTGCCCCTACGCGAGCAAATGGGACTTTGACCCCGACGAGTACGACGTCCTCATAGGCCACTACAACCACGCACACAAAACGAAAGTCTCGGCCGGCCGGACGGTTGTGTTCGACGAGTTCCCCGACGCCTACGAAACCCTCCTCGGGCCGGAGCTCCAGGGCGCCGTATCGTATTGGCTCCAGGCGACCGACGACGTCCCGTTCGACGACTACACCGACCTCCTCGAGAACCGCGACGACCAAAGCCGGCGCGCCGACGCGCTACTGTGGTTCGACGAGCACGGTGTCGAACCCGACGAAACCCATGTGTTCGACGACGCGAGCGCTCACGCGGCCGCGCCCCTGGCGGTGTTTACCCTCCTCGCGAGCGACGACCTCGGGAACGGGTTTGAACGCGCCGACCTCGAGGACGTCGGCCTCGGTGTGTTCGACCGCGCCCGAGGCGGGGTGTCGGTGCTCCAGGCGCCGGCGCTCGAGTACGCGAGCGGTGTCGTTGCCCTCGACGGGACGCCGACGAAACGTATGTGGGAGCTCGCCCTCGGCGAACGACTGAATCACCGGCCGGTGCTCCAAGGCGCCGAACGCGCCGAGTACGTCCGCGACGCCCTGAATCTGAATCTGGTTCGGACCACCGAGTACGTGAAACCGTACAACTCGGCCGACCACGTCAACACCGAGCAGGACGCCGCCCTCCTCGAGGCGATCACCGAGAGACACGGCGAGCGACCAGCGGTGATTACTACGACCACCGCCGAGCACGAATACGACGCCGACGGCGTCCTCGAGCACGTCGCCGACACCAAACACTACGGAAACGTCCTCGGGAGTAACGAGTTCGACGACACCCGGCTCGGCGCCGTGATAGGGTCGAACCACTACGGCGACCACTACATCAAGAAGTGGGGCGCTTACGCCGGCGAGGCGGTCGACCGGGGCGAGGAGAAAGGCGCCGGCCTCTCATACAGCGGGTTCGGCGACGACGTCCTCCAGCATATGCGCGAGCACGATACCCTCCAGGCGGCAATGCGGTTCGGTCGCGACGGGAACGGCGCCGTCGTCTATGTGCACACCGACACCCTCCCCGAGTGGGTACCACTCGCCGGCGAAGGCCGAGTGCTTACGACCTGGAGCGACGGTATGCGGGACGTCGTCGACGCCCTCAGGGACCTCACCACGGCGACCACGGCGGACGTCGTCGCACACCCGGCGGTCGACCTCTCCCGACAACAGGTGTTCGACCACCTGGAGAACCTTCGCGAGCGGGGCGTCCTCCAGCGGCAACAGGACACTGAGGACGGCCGGCGGGTAGTGTGGCGCGACGATGGCCTCCACCGGCTCGGCGAGCACGGCGACGTCGAATTAGAACCCGTCGACCTGGAGGACCTCGACGACGACGAGGTTCGTAAACTGGCACGTAGTAGTATCTATACGTGGGAGTTTACGAACCCCCCTGCCGAGGACGGTGATTCGACCGGCGACCCGTCGCTCGCGACGGTCGACCCGCCGCGAGCACCTGCGAACGGGGGTGACCGACCGCCCGATGACGCCGATTAGCCCCACTCACTCGGCCGAGGTACGCGGTTCCAACAGTCGCGACGCCGACACGCCTACGCCCCGCGACACCATACACGGAGGTAACTGTATTCTATGACCTCGTCGCAACAGACCGCCGGGAGTTCGGTTGTAGGGAGTAGTAGTACGCCGGACTACGCGGCCGTGAGTATCCCGTCGAAACCGCCGACGGAGTACGACCACGTCGAACGGCGGGCCGAGCTCCTACAACAGGTGCGCGACCTCGGTCACCCGTCGATGATTCACCAGGGCGAGGCGGCCGAGCGCTACGGCGTCAGTCAACAGCAAATCTCGAAAGACCTCGACCGTATCGCCGAGTACGTCGACGCGAACCTCGGCGCTCGGCATGAGCTCACTATTGACGCCGTCTTTCAGCGGTCGATACAGGGCCTCCTCGAAAACGAGGAGTACCGGAAAGCCGCGAAGACGGCGAAGGATTACGACGAGTGGGTGACCGACCGAACCGACCTCGAGGAGATTCAGGAACAGCTCGAGTTTCTCAAAGACGCACACCAGGAGCAACAGAAATGACGTCTATCGACGACCTCAAACACGACTTGAAAGGAGTATCGGAGGGTGTCCTCGGCGACCTCGACACCGAGGAACGCCTACGAGTGTTCATCAAAGAAGCCGCCGAGGACCGCGAGGAGCGGATCGAGTGGCTCACCGAAACAGCGCCGACGAAACAATACGAGGCGACCGATCTCGAGTACACGGACGGAATAAAGAGATACAGTCTCCTCTCCCTCTCGGCGAGGTACGAACTTCAAACGCTTTATCAGGCTATCAGCGAGCACGAAGCCGACCGTGACAGGTACATGGCTCTCATGCTGTTGAACGAAAGCCTACGTCGCCTCTCTCGCGGCGGGTTTGAAATCGACGAGTTCGGACGATTCGATGCGCCGGATCACGACGACGCCGAGTACGCATACGGCGAGAAACACCCCCCTGACGCAGCATACCTCGCGACCAAATATCGCGAGCTGTGGGAGGACGTCCCGGCCGAGTCTCTCCTCGACGAGGACGACCGGAGCGGGACAACAAAACAGTTCCCTGGCCTCGCGGCGACCGGTCTTATAGCGTATGCCGAGGACTATTCGGGGTTCGACGACTTGGAGATAGACCGTATCCCATCGGAATTAGCGAGGGTCGAAATGTTGCTCGCGAAAACGCTCGTCAAGTTGCACGTACACTTCCACGGATGGCGTATCTTCGCTGAGGAGTACCTCGACGTCACTCTTGACGAGTTCCTGGGCCTCACAAGGCCACCGGAGGACACCGATATGATTCTCTCGCCGGCCCCCTCAGTGCCGGAGATCACCGAGGAGAATTGTGAAAACATCTTGTCGCTCAAGGGCGATTACCTCGAGGCGTATCAATCGATTCGCGAGGAGTATGCCGACCGGCTCGGAATGGAGCGTCCCGACCCGCCTCTATCCCTCGACGACCGCGCCGAGGCGTTTGCTCAGGCGATGGGTGAGGCTGGTGTTGACCGATACTGAGGTGATTCAATCATGAAACGGCTCACCGACCTCCAGCACGACGTCAAGAACGTACAGGACACCGTCCTCGGCGACCTCGACGCCGACGAGCGGGTGCGAATGTTCCTGAAAGCGGCCGCCGAGGGTCAGGACGACCGCATAGAAATGCTCCGGGACTCGGCACCGAGATACGAATACGAACACCGCGACCTGGAGTTTACCCACGGGGCGATACAGGCGTTTTCACTCTCGAGCATGGCGAACGCCGAGCTCGAGCGGCTCTATACGGCGATAATAATGCACCAAAACACCCGAAATATGCACGTCGCCGTCGTCCTCCTCAACGAGGCGCTTGAGCAACTATCCCAGGGCCATTTCACCGTCGACGAGTACGGGAACGCCGACACGCCGACGTCATGGCCTCACGACTACGGACCCCAGTACGACCCCGACGAGTCACGCCTCGCCGGGAAGTACCGCGAGCTGTGGGACCGGAACGAGCTCGAGTTAGCGTTCGATACCGAGGATCGTTCGCGGCCGTATTTCGCAGAGCTCGCGGCCGACGGGTTACTCAGCTACCGAACCGAGGTGACCGAGAACTATCAGCCGGCCGCTATGGCGCGCGCCGAAAAGCACCTTACCGACACCGTCGCCGAGTTCTACCGAGCGTTTTACACGTACCGTCGCCTCGCCGAGGAGCACCTCGATATGACACTTGACGAGTTCCTCGGCGCGTCGCAAACCGAGCGACTCCCGTTCGACGACTGGACGGGGCCGAGGCGGCTCACCGAGGAGAAGTGTCGGGACCTCCTCGAGCGGATGCAGCTGTATATCGACGCCTACGAGGAGAGTCAACAGAAAGTCGGCGAGGTGCTCGCCGAGGGGGCGCCCGACGCGGTCGACGGCTTCGACGACGACGAGATAGCCACGACGGGCGAGCTCATGCAACAGTACGACCTCGACGACATGGTAGAGGCGCACGTCGCCGATCTCGCCGAGGAGTTCGAGGATTCGTCGGGATTCTAACCCCCGTCACCGGGGGACGAGGTGGCTGTATATTTGGTCGGTAGTCTGCCGGTTCGCATGGCGTAACCGAAGTTGCGCGTCCTCGAGGCGGCCACCGTCGACCTGGATAATCCGATAGGCGACCGAGTGCCGGAGGGTGTGAGGCGTGACGTCGTCGGGTTCGCCGACACCGCCGCCGGCGACTTGGGGGCGGACGTCGGCCTCGGTCGCGAGCTTTCCGACGAGTCGCTGGAGTGACCGAGTGGTGAGGCGGTCGCTCGAGCGGGTGGGAAACAGGGCGTCAGTGTCTTTCCAGCGGTCGCGAAGGTATCGCCGGAGTAGGCGGACGGTGTCGGTCGCGAGCTCGAGTGTCGCCGGCGGGGGCGAGCCTTTCTGAATCCGGCTCGGGAGGTACACCGTCCCGGCGTCTACGTCGAGGTGGCCGACGTCAAGAGCGCACAGTTCACCGGCGCGTAGACCGGCATCATAGAGGAGCGCGATGATCGCCTCGTTACGGTCTTGAAGGTACGTCGGGACGGCGTCGGTGAGGCATACGTCCCGGAGTCGGTCGACCTGTTCGGGTTTCAGCCAGGTACGGGCGCGGCCGTCGCTATCGGTGTGTTGAACGTCGGGATTCGTTACGTCGGTGTGTGTCGTCGACATGGTTCTTAAACGGTGGTCGGTTTCTCGGGTGCGAACGTCGGGGTTTGTAGTAAACTACGACGTTCGCCGGACGCCGTGACACACCCCGAAGGGTGGATACATTACAGTACGTCAGACAAAGCCGGCGCTCGCCTACTTTCCGCCCCGAACACAGGTACACTCGGCCTCAACGTCGTCGCGCTGGATCGCCTCAATCCCGCACGCCTCACACCGCCAGTACGTCGCCCCGGTCGGCCGGTCGTACTTGTTGAGCTCGGTGTGAGGGCCGGTAATCGGTCGGTCGTCGGTTCCTTCTTGGGTCGCGGTATCGTAGGCGGACATGGGCTTAGTCTCCAAGACAGCCCTGTTCGGGTGCTCCAACACCCGGACACTTCCTGAGAAGAAGCGCCCCGAGGAATGGGTCTGTCTCTACCTATTGGTAGTAGC